>JAYTQD010000001.1:0-2134 GCA_043746935.1 Acidobacteriaceae bacterium
AGGGAATCAAGGCGAATTAAGTATCCTATAGTCAGGCACTTGGGCCGGGATGAGCACAAACCACTTACACAGTCCTGCTAAGCGCTGAACCTGGGCTTCCAGAGACTCCATCGCTTCCTTGGTCAACTTCACGCCCGTCTGATAGGTCTTGGTTACCAACTCTACCACAGGAGGCTTGCCTTTCCATCGCATCGTCTGGGTAAATCGAACGACGGTATCGACGGTATCGAGAATATCGGCATTCCAGTGCATCTCCAAAGCGCCCCAGCAACGTTCGATCGGGTTGTACTTGCTGTGGTAAGGCGGATAGTAGGCCAATTCGATATCCACCTGCGCTTGATGGGAAAACTCCACCAGACGAAACAGGAACTGTGTGCGACGGCTATGACACTCCGGACCATTGTCCAGGTTGAGAACCAGCCGCTTGACTTCGGGAAAATCTGCTTTGTTAGACTGCCACCAGGACTCCAGAATATCGACCAGACAGTCGCTGGTGACTTTGGAGGTTACATGATAGACGAACAACTTGTCCCGTTCGGGCAACAGTAATCCTACGGGTGTCACCAACGCCGTGGGGTGAAAGTCATGATCGGCAGCTTTGATCACGAGCCGGTTCTTGCCGCCTCGGGAGTAGTTGCCGACTTTTACGGTGGCCTTGGCATCCATCGAGATACGCAGTGTGCTCGCGTTGTCCGCAGCAGTCTTGTTGACCCGGTTTACTTGCTCAAAGATGGCATCGGTTTCGGCAATCTTTTTTTCGGCAAGCTCTTCTGGACCTTCTTGGGGAAGTATCCCAGTCGGTTGAGCAAGTTCCCGATGGTTTCGGGCTTGGGCAGTTCTTCGTCGGTGTAGCCCTTCTGTTGGAGGAGTTGACGGCGTACTTCCGGCGCTGTCAACCGGGTGTACAGACGCCGACTCTTAAACTGGGGGTCTTGTTGGCTCTGACTGTCGACGATGGTCTTGATGTCTTCGATCAGATTCGGCAGATGCTCTTCGGCTGGTTTTCGACCTCTAAGACGGAAAGCATCACAACAGGTGATCCCTGTTCTGAGTTCGTTGGCAGCTTTGCGGAGTGTTTTGCGGTTCCAGCCGAGTTCGCGCTCCGCCAGGATCTGTCCTCCACGTCCGAGTTCTCGGACAGCACGTGCCATGAAAAGGCGTTTGGTACTGCCCTTGAGCGAGTTGGCTGATGCGATAAGAGAGGATTTCAAATCATCGGTCAATTCCATGAGACAAACTCCAGAATGAGATGCCTGAAGTATGGCATTTTTGACAGGATGTTTTAATCACCGAGATTCCCTTAGATGCGAAGAAGGACGCCATGCGGCCCATCCACTTCGGCGAGTGGGTGAAGGTGTTGCCGGGAAGCGGTCTGCACCTGATGGTGGCAGGGAACGGAAAGCCGATCGTGCAGGCGATAACGACTCCGGCCAATGGCACTGCGGAATGGCGGACGTTCGCGCATCGTCCCAGCGCGGACCAATTGGCGCTGATGAACGTTCTGAAGGACAAATCCGGCCTTGGAGGACGATCTAGAGGCAATATCCAGGTGTACTCCCCGGCGGACGGTTCGAGCATTCGATTAAGCCATCTTCATGTGCTTTGGACTCCGTCTCCCACCGTGAATAAGCTAACGATTACGATCCTGGATGGTAGGCTGCGGCGCAAATTCTGGGAGACGGCACCCGTAGACGGCGCGGCAGGGCGCCTGGACACCACCGGCGCCGAGCCGGTCAAAGGCTATCGTGGCCCGTTGGTATTGAAGGTCACGCCGTTGGTTTCGCCGCCAGGTTCGGAGCCTGAACAGGAACAATATGTTCGTTGCACGGCGCTGGACCCGCTGAGTGAAAGCGCGCTGAAAAAGAGCTCGCCCAGTGGGACCGGGAGATCGGACTGATCCGACATCTTGGCAAGATTTACGCCTTCAACCGTCTAAAACTGTACAATGAAGCGGCAGACGAGTATGAAGCGGCGCTCGCGGAGACGCCAGACAGTAAACCTCTGCTGTCTGCCGCAATAGATGCAGCCGCGCGCATCGGCAATACGCCCCTCGAAATAAAGCTCCGCGGGCGCTTTGCGTTCGGCGGCTAACGTTAGTATCAGAGTGCGCCGGCAGGTAGATTCGAGATTCGGA
>JAYTQD010000002.1:0-5694 GCA_043746935.1 Acidobacteriaceae bacterium
CCAGCCCGCAACTCCCCCGACACAACGCCGCACAACACATCCACCAGCAAGTAGTGATACCGCACCCGTCCGGCATCATCCAAAATCACGCGGTCAAACACACCCAGTACGCTGCCCGGCCCTAGGGCTGGCTGCCCCCAAATACTTCCCGGCCCGTGAGGAGCGCCAACATCCACCACCAACCCAGTCTCTTCCAGCGCCTCGCGCGCCACAGCTTCGCGCACGGTCTCTCCCAATTCCACCACGCCGCCCGGAATCGACCACTCGCCCAACAGAGGCGCCCGCCCCCGCCGGATCACCACTACGCGTCTTTCTTTCGTAGAGGCATCGACAATCACTGCTCCCACCGCCACCAGCGGCCCACTCGGATATTCACGCGACATGCCAGGATTGTAATGCCTTGCGTGGGGACGGCCGCCCCCGGCCGTCCGCGGAGCACCGCTCCGCTGGTTTGGCACAGGTTTAGAAACCTTTGCCGGACGGCCGAGGGCGGCCGTCCCCACGCGAGCTTTCAGCCGACAGCGGTACACTCTCCCCATGTCCCTCGACGAATACAAACGCAAGCGGCGCTTCGAAGCCACGCCCGAACCGCCGCCCGAAATCGACTCCACCGGGAGCCACCGCTACGTCGTCCAGCGCCACGAAGCTACCCGCCTCCACTACGACTTTCGCCTGGAAATGGACGGAGTCCTAAAATCCTGGGCTGTCCCCAAAGGCCCTTCGCTCGACCCCGACGATAAGCGCCTCGCCATGCAGGTCGAGGATCACCCGGTTTCGTATTTCAGTTTTGAAGGCATCATCCCCGAAGGCAACTACGGCGCGGGCACGGTCATGGTCTGGGACGTCGGCCTGTGGCAGCCGCTCTCGCCCGTACCCGTGAACGGCAAGTATGTTCCATGCACGGAAGCAGAAGCGGCAACCATGCTCCAGAAAGGCGACCTCAAGTTCCGCCTCGAAGGCAAAAAACTCCACGGAGACTTCGCTATCGTCCGCATGCGCTCCCGCCGTCCGGGAAGCAAGGGAAATGAATGGCTGCTGATCAAGAAACGCGACGACCAAGTAGAAGAGGGCTACGACGCTGAGGAATACGACAACTCCGCCCTCAGCAACCGCACCATGCGCGAGATCGCAGCGCAGCATGATGCCGAATGGGTCAGTCGCCCCGCCGGTCCGAAAGGCAAGCTCAAGGCCGCGTGGCTAGCCGATGCCGTCGCGAAGCTGGACGAAAAAAAACAAGCAGACAAGAAGGCTCCCGCGAAAAAGAAATCTGCGAAGACCGCAGCCGCACCGCTTGTCGCAAAGACAACCCCCATGCCCACCGCCATCCACCCCATGCTCGCCACCGCCTCCGAAAAGCCCTTCAACGATCCTGCCTGGATTTTTGAAATCAAATGGGACGGCTATCGCGCCATCGCCTTTATCGAAAACAAAACCGTCCGCTTCGTGTCCCGCAACCAGAACGACCTCACCAGCCAATACCCAGAACTCGCCACCATCCCCACCCAACTCAAAGCCACCAGCGCCATCCGAGCCGCCATAATGGATGGAGAAATCGTCGCACTCGACGCCGAAGGCCGCTCCAACTTCAGCCAAATGCAGCAGCGCACCGGCTTCACCTCGCCTAAAAAGCGCACCGCCCGCCGCCCCGAGATCGCCGTCCTCTACTACGCCTTTGATCTCCTTTACCTTGACGGCCAGGATCTCCGCAGGCTTCCATTGGAAGAACGAAAGAAGAGACTCGCCGCCCTCGTTCCGGCTGACCCCGAAGGCCTACTCCGCTACTCCGACCACGTCGACGCTCAAGGCCTCGCCCTCTTCGAAGCCGCCAAACAAAAAGGCCTCGAAGGCATCGTCGCCAAGCGCAAGTCCAGCCTCTACGAAGAGCGCCGCAGCCCCAACTGGCTCAAAATCAAAATCACGCAAACCCTCGATTGCGTCATTGGCGGCTACGTCCTCCCCCAACGCGGCCGCAAACTTTTCGGCTCCCTCGTCCTCGGCCTCTACAACAAGAAGGGCGAGCTCATCCATGTAGGCCAAGCCGGAAGCGGTTTCGACGAATCCACTCTCGAATCGGTATGGAAGGAACTCAAGCCCCGCGAGACAAAAAAGTCCCCGTTCACCGGGAAAGTCGAAGCCCTCAAAGAAGTCCGCTGGATCCAGCCCGACCTCGTAGTCGAAATCAAATTTACCGAATGGACCCAACCCAGCGAAGCCGCGGCCAAACTCCGCGCACCAGTGTTTCTCCGCCTCCGCCCAGACAAATCCCCTGAAGACTGCGTCTTCGAGAATGATTGAAGACGCAAATGATTGTTAAGAAACGATGGAGGCGTGGGCGTCCTCGCCCGTGCTGCAAGCGTGGGCACTGCCCAAACGATAGTTGTCCCCACTGAAGCCAATTCGCTCCTGGTCGATAATCCTCTGGTAGAGTCACAGCCAGACGATATGCAAACCATCCTTCTCGTCGAAGACAGTAAGTTTCTCAGGATTGCCACCGAACGCGCTCTCACCAAGGCGGGCTATCACGTTGTCATAGCCATCGATGGCGAAGAAGCCGTCCGGGAAGCCACCGCGAAAATCCCCGACTTGGTCATTCTCGACATGCTCCTGCCCAAGCTCAGCGGCCCCGAAGTGCTTCACAAACTCAAAGCCAATCTCGCAACCGCCCATATTCCAGTCCTGGTACTCTCCAGCCTGTCGCAAAAAAACGAAGACAAGCTGATCGAGGAAGGCGCAGCCGCTTTCCTCGAAAAAGGACCTCTTCTGGAAAATCCAAGTCTCCTGTTGAAAGCCATCAAAACTGCGCTAACGAAAAAGGCCGCCGCGCCGCAGTCTTAGTGTAATTCCATAGTTAGAATATTTGCGTGTCCTTACTTCAAACCCTTCAATTCCACTAGCGTTCCAAAATCTTTACCAGAAACTTCCGTCGCCCGCGCCACAATCGCTCCAAATCCCTCCCGCAGCTCCGGCCACTTCGTCACCAGGGCTTTTGCCATAGCCTGATTCTCCGCATACGTCTTGACCGTATCCGACACATCCGCGTACTCGTACTTCACCACCAAATTTACTTCCCCAGCCACGCCGTAGGCAAACGCTGACTTGATCTTGTAAACCTTCCCCACGCCCGCCAGCTCCGCCGGAAAGCCTTCCGGAGCGTCCGCCGAAGCTACTTTCTGCGCCTCGTCATAAAGTCGGTCCGTCTCCCGCGTGCTCATGAAAGGTACCAAGGTTGCCAAGTTCCGCGCCTGCAACAAATAAAACCACGCGTTGTGCGACTGCCCCTTCGCCGCAAACGCTCGCCCTCGCTCCGCAAACCACCCACTGTCATGCCCCGCTGACAGTACCGGCTTCACATAAAACCCACCCAGCTTCCAATCCCCGCTTACGTCCTGCAGCACAAAAGACGTCGCATACCGCTCGCCGTCACCCGTAGCATCCAGAATCACCAGCCCATACCGCCCCGGTGGCAACCCATTCAGCACGAACACCGCGCTCGACGCCGTCTGCCCTGACTTGCCAAACACCCCACACAAGAATTCCGCCCGTTCCAACGGCGTATCCCCCTGCGCCGTTAGCAAATACGTCGCCCGCACCGCCATCTGTGCCTTGGAAAAGCTGGGCTGGTTCTCCCGCACCGCAGCGGCAATCCCGGAAAACGCCTTCGCCACGCTGGAAATCGCGCTTCCCTGCAACCCCGCCACGTCCCCTTTCACAGCCAACTCGAAATACTTCCGCGCCGCCGCCTCCAGCCCAGCCCGCGCTGGACCCTCCAGATCCTCGCCCGTCAGGCAAGACTGACCCCAAGCCGCCCCAGCCAACACCAAGCACGCCAACCACTTACCGCCAGCGCTCGCCATCGAATTCCGCCCCGCCCATAATCCATCCCACAACATAGTGCGCAAGCTCGCCTTCGGATGCCGTTCCAACCAAGAGCGTTATACAGCGTACCTGTACTCCCGGGTAGCAAAATCGGCATCAGGCCCTGGAAAAGCAGTGCTAGAATCGGCTTGGAGACTGCCCCATGCGGCGCACACTTACGACAATCGCGATCATCGGCCTGCTGCTGACCGCGTCCGGCGCCTGGGCGTCCACCGCCTCCGCTATCCGCCGCAAGCATCACTCCAAGCACGCTGTGAAGGCCGTGTTACCCCCGCCAGCCCCTGTTCCCGTGGTTCCGCCGCCGCTGTACCCCATGCATCAAGCCGCCGTGCCTCCCAAAGTTACCTACGAAGGTGGCAACCTCACCATCGACGCCCGCAATTCCACGCTCAGTGACGTCCTAAAATCCGTGGAAAAGCTGACCGGCGCCAGCTTCGAAATCAGTTCCGGTGACACCAGCGAACGCGTCGTAGGCCGCATCGGCCCCGGCTCTGCCCGCGATGTCCTCGCCACCCTGCTCAACGGCTCGCATTTCAATTACGTGATGCTGAGCCCCGTCGGCAGCCCCAGCGCCCTTTCCCGCGTGCTGCTAACCCCCCGCGGCGCGGCGCTGGCCCAGAACAACGCCTCTCCACAGCAACCCCAGCAGTTCCAGCAACCAGTCCAGATCTCCCCCGCTCTTCAAGTCCAGCAGCAAAACGCCACTGCCGACGAGTCCGCAGACAACGGCGACACCCCCGAAGAAAACGCCGACGCCCAGGACCAAGACCAAACCAACGGCCAGCCCGACGCCCAAACCGACCCCGCCCAAGCCGGCCAGCAACCCCCGCAGCCCGGCGTCAAGACCCCGGAACAACTCCTCCAGGAGCTACGCCAGCAACAGCAGCAAGTGATCCAGCAGCAGCAAGGTCCGCAGCCCGGACAAGTCCCCGACGACAACAAGTAGCTCGCGTGGAGGCAGTCGTCCCCGCCTGCCGGATCTAGGCAAAGCTCCGCCCGAAATGTCTTGATTGAAGAGAAAACCCAGCCCCGAAGGGGCTCTAAACCGAAGAAGTACTAATCCCCAGCCGCAGCCGCTCTAGCCCGCTCCACCACCACCGGCCCCACCGCTCGCGACCCGAACGTGCCTAGCACCGCGCGTACCAGCAAATAGCTAGCCGCAACGCCCATTGCCAGGCACAACCCCACCGACACGACAAGCAAAACCGTTGCTAAAAATGCGCTCAAAGTCCCCATCCCCGAGTAATGTCCCACCACAACCAGACCAACAATCATGCTTCAGTGTCACACGCGCCGCGCCAATCCGCCCGCGTTGACGCTCCGCTCCATTAGCAAATAAGATACATAAGCAGAGTTGTCTACTTACACTCTCAGCCCTCTCTGTGCGCCCGTCCACATTACGAAGGGACAAGGTACCGAATAGAAGCCCGCTTGATCGATGCCCATTACCTCCATTACCGTGCGCGGCGCTCGCCAGCACAACCTGAAGAACATCGACGTCGTAATCCCCCGTAACACCCTGACGGTGATTACCGGACTGAGCGGTTCGGGCAAGTCTTCATTGGCTTTTGACACGATTTACGCCGAAGGCCAGCGCCGCTACGTCGAGACTCTTTCCGCCTACGCCCGCCAGTTCCTCGACCAAATGGAGCGCCCCGACGTGGACGGCATTGACGGCCTCAGCCCCAGCATTTCCATCGAGCAAAAGACCACCAGCCGCAGCCCCCGTTCGACGGTCGGCACCATCACCGAAATCTACGACTATCTTCGCCTTTTGTACGCTTCTATCGGCAAGCCGCACTGCCCCAACTGTGGACA
>JAYTQD010000003.1:0-5690 GCA_043746935.1 Acidobacteriaceae bacterium
TGGTCTTGCCGTGGTCGACGTGCGCAATAATGGCAATATTCCTAATGTTCAAACTCAAAGTATTGGGTTCCTCTCAAGGGTGCAGCGGAAGAATAGCGGATAGGCTGAACTTCTACAGCTTCTAGTTTACTATGCGGCAGTAAAAAGGGGATAGGCGGGAAGATAAAAGGGTAGTGGCTGAATTTAGAATCGGAGAAAATTAAGGCTGTGGAAATCTCCCCTGCAGCGTATTCTGGGCTGCAACGTCTTTGCACGGCTGCCTTTTTTAACCACGATCCGGCTAAGACCTATCTGGCTCAAATGAAATTTACAGCCTACTTCGACGATAGCGGACATCCAGACGATCACAATCAGCCTGCTGTCTTGATTGCAGGCTTTGTTGCGACAGAAGAGCAATGGCTGCTATTTGACCAGAAATGGACACAAGCGTTACGCGAGGCTGGAGTCTCGTCGGGCATCTTTCATAGAACCCGATTGGAAACTCGCAACGAAGACTATACGGGTTGGAGCGACAACCGGAAGTCTAAATTACTCGACAGACTGACAAACCTTATAGGAACTCGTACGGAGCTAAATCTATGTGTGATTGTGTCTATGGATGGCTATCGTCGGGTTAACGCCGAATATGCTCTACAAGAATGTAAAGGCGCGCCTTATGCGATGGCTGGCAGAGTCATTATGGAATGGCTCCGTCAATGGCAGGAAAAGTATTGCCACGAAAATGATCCGCTCCTTCTCGTGTTTGAAGATGGGGCCAAACACAAGGGTGATCTCATAGACTTATTTCACCATAGCAGGTTCGATTGTCCTACTTTCCGGTCTAAAAATTGCCCGGGCCTGCAAGCTGCTGATTTTCTGGCGTGGGAGTCTTTCAATGCGTTTCGCACTAAGCACGTTGGCGTGTGGTATGACGCTCTGCTTAACGGAGTCGGCAAATGCGAAGGTATGACCGAGAAGGATTTGAGAGAGACCTGTGAGGAACAAAAAGTGCCTCGCCGCGAAATCATTTCGCCAAACACTGACATTGTACTGACGGGGCAGCCTAAGAAGATTCGGCGCAAAACTATCGGATAAAAAATCAAGGGGGGAGAGATTCAGCCACTACCAGATAAAGCCGATTCTACGAGTTGAGCAGCGACTTCCCGACGTCCTTCCGAGCCTGCCCGTAGCCGGTACCAAAGCACAATCGCCATCATAGAAAACACAAAGAGCACCGTAGAAATTGCGTTGATTTCAGGCGTGATCCCGCGCCGTAGCTGCCCCCAAATTTCCAACGGCAGCGTATTGTCGCGTCCAATCAAGAAGAAACTCACCGCAATTTCATCCATGGAAAGCGTGAAGATCAGCAGCGCCGCGCCGATAATCGGCAGTTTTAGGTTTGGCAGCGTGACCCGCCAGAAGGTCTGCCAGTAGTTTGCGCCGAGATCGAGCGACGCCTCTTCCTGAGCACGGTCGAGCTTTTGCAATCCGGCAAACACTTCGGTCGTCGCTACGGAAATCAGCGCCGTGCCGTGACCCAGAATAATCGTCGCCAGGCTCAACTTCACCTGCGCCACATTCACCAGCATCAAAATCGAAAGCCCGGTAATGATTCCCGGCAAAATCAGCGGCAGTAACACAAGGCGGCGAAAAATAGCTTTTCCGGGAAAGTCCGCCCGGTCCAAGGCCAGCGCCGCCGGAATTCCAAAACCCAAAGCAATCCCAACTGCCGCAACAGCCACAATCAAACTGTTCTGCACGGAAACCCAAATCGCGTCATCTTGCCACAAAATCCGGTACCAGTTCAGCGTCAAGTCTCGCGGCGGAAACCCGCCCACGCCCGCGCCGTTGAACGAATACACAATCAGCGTAACGATGGGCAAATACAGAAAGGCATACACCGCTGCCGTATGAACCGGCAACCAACGCGACTTCTGGACAGCGCCAGCCGCCGCGCTCACGAGTAACTCCATTTCTTTTCCAGCCGCTCCGCCAACGCCAGCAGCGACACCACCAGCACCAGAATGCAGAACGAAATCGCCGCGCCTAAAGGCCAGTTGTACGCCGCCCCAAACAGGCTGACCACAATGTTGGAAATCATGATTCCGCTAGGTCCACCTAGCAGTTGCGGCGCAAGAAAATCTCCCAAGCTCAACACAAACGCAAATGTCGCTCCAGCAATCATTCCAGGAGCGGAAAGCGGAAAGATCACCCGCCAAAATGTCTGCATGGGAGAAGCACCGAGGTCGTGTGATGCCTCTACCAAATTCCGCGGAATATGTTCCATCGCCGCATAAATCGGCAGCACCACGAAGGGCGTATAGATGTGCGTCAACGCCAACACCACCGCGAACGGACTATAAAGAAGCGAATCTACCGGATGCTGCGTGATGTGAAAAAACTGGAGCAGCGTGTTCAATACGCCGTCGGTTCCCAGGATCGTCTTCCACGCATACGCGCGCACCAGATAGCTGACCCATAACGGAATAATCACGAGCTGATAGAACAAATCCTTCCGCGCTCCAGCGTAGAAAGACAGAAAATACGCCACCGGATACCCCAGTAGCAACGCAAATACCGTCACCCGCGCCGCAATCCACAGCGACCGCAGCAGAGTGTCGTAGTAAACATGCTTTGTGAGCAGCTCGTGGTAGTTGTCCAGATTCCATTGATGCACCACGTTCCCCGAAGCCACCGCCCAAAAGCTATAGCAAAACATTAAGAGGTAGGGTACCAGCAAGAAGAAAGTTACCCACGCCAGAGGCGGAATGGTCACAGCCGCTTTGTAAGCGCGCGAAAACATTTACCGCTTCGCCTCCGTATCGCGCACGACAAGCACATCTCGCGGAGAGAACTCCAACCGCATCGTATCGCCTGTCGCACCGCCGCCCGCACCCGCGAGGCGTACTAGGAGGCGTACTAGGAAGACCAGACCATCGGCGCACTCCACTCGCACCATTTCAGTAGCGCCATGAAACGCCTGATGCTGCACCCGTCCCTCGAAGCGCACAGAACCGTCGGGATTGCTGCCAGCCAAGCGAACATTCTCCGGTCGCACCGAGAACGCCGTCTGTCCATCCGTCGCTTGGATTGGCCAAGAAAGCGATCCGCAGCGAGCCACGCCCTTCTCCACCTGTCCGCGCAACAGGTTCGTATGTCCGATGAACTGCGCCACATAGGACGTCGCTGGATGGCTGTAGATTTCGCGTGGCGTAGCAATCTGTTCAAGATGTCCACCCTTGAGCAGAGCGATGCGGTCTGACATTACCATCGCTTCTTCTTGATCGTGCGTGATGAACACGAAAGCAATGCCCACTTCGCGTTGCAGCGCTTTCAGTTCAATCTGCATCTGCCGCCGCAAGTTGGCGTCCAAAGCCGAAAGCGGCTCGTCCAATAGCAGCAGTTTTGGACGGTTCACCAGCGCCCGCGCCAGCGCCACCCTCTGCTGCTGTCCGCCGGAGATTTTCGAAGGTTTCTTCTCCGCGTGCGCCGTCATTTTCACCATCGCCAGCGCTTCATCCACGCGTGTTGCAGTTTCTTTTGCGGAAATGCCAGCGATTCGTAAGCCGTATCCAACGTTCTCGCCGATCGTTAGATGAGGGAAGAGCGCGTAGTGCTGGAAGACGGTATTGACGGGTCTTTTGTAAGGAGGCAGAGCATCCAGCCTTTCGCCGCCCATCCAAAGCTCGCCGGAAGTCGCCTGCTCAAACCCAGCAACCACCCGCAGCAGCGTCGTCTTCCCAGACCCAGATTCGCCCAGAATTGTGAGAAATTCCCCTTCCGCTACTTCCAGCGAAATATCGCGCAGCACGTGCGTTTTGCCAAAGGTTTTAGCGACGTTGCGAATGGACAGAAGGGAAGTCATCAGTTAAGGGCCTGCCGGACTACTGCGCCGCTTTCACTTCGTTCCAAATCTCGTTGTACTTCGCGCGTCGCGGCACATTCTGCCAAAAATAAAGCCGCTTCTGGTAGTTGTCCACATCGTCCAAGTGCAGGCTCTTCTTTTGATCCTCCGCCATAAACTGTGCCGCCTGCGGATTCGCTGGCGTGTACCCCGTCACGTCCGCCACTTTCTTCTGGGTCTGGGCTTGGATCATAAATTCTAGAAACTTCTGCGCGAGTTCTTTGTTCTCACTCGCAGACGTAATCATCAAATGGTCAATCCACCCCGTCGTATTCTCCTGAGGAATCGTTTCCCCCGCCGGATAGCCTGCCTTGCGCAACTGATTTGTCATTAACGGCCAACCCATCGCAGCCACCACTTCATGATTCTGGAACAAATTCGTCAGCTCGCCACCAGTCGACCACATCTTCCGTACATTAGGCTTCAATTCCAGCAGCTTTTTCTTCACCGCCTCCAGCTGTTCATCGCTCAAGTTGTAGAGCTGGTCCGGATTGGGCTTGTCATATCCCAGCACCTGCGCCGCCATATAGACGGTAGAAAGATCGTCCCAAACCGAAATCTTTCCCTTGTATTTGGCGTCCCACAGTACGCTCCAGCTAGTAGGCGGCGCCGCAAACACAGTCGTGTCGTAAATCAAAGGATCCGGCCCCCACATGAACGGCACGCCGTATATCTGACCATTCACACGCACCAGTGGCAGGGAAGTTAACTTCGGAGCCAATTGCCCGTAAGAAGGGAGCTTCGTCAAATCCAGCGGCGCAGCCAGCCCAGTCGTAGCGATCATTGTTGCCACATCACTTGACGGAGAAATCACATCGTAGTTCGAGGCACTCCCGCCTCGCAGCTTCGCGACTAACTCGTCGCTCGATCCCATATACGAAGCCGAAACCTTGCACCCGCACTGCTCTTCGAACGCCTTCACATAGGAAGGATCGGCATACCCCTCCCACACCAGCAAGCTGAGCGTCGGCGTCTTCTTGGAACAAGCACCCAACAGCAGAACCGTCACTAGCGGTAAAACTGTGTACCATCGTTTCATTTCGAACTCCCCGCAGCCGGCGCCGGTGATTCATACACAACCTTGCCCCCGACCATCGTCAGCAACACATTCATCTTGTGAATCTCGCTCGGGGCAACCTTGAACAGATCCTGATCCAGAACGATCAGGTCCGCTAGTTTGCCTGCTTCCAGTGAGCCTTCCGACGTTTCGCGATGTCCCGCAAACGCAGCGCCGAGAGTATACCCTTCAATCGCCTGTTCCAGGGAAACACGTTCGGACGGAATCCACCCGCCCTCCGGTTTACCCTCCAGAGTTTGTCGCGTCACGGCATTCTGCACACCGTACCAGGGGTTCAGCGTCACCACAGGCCAGTCGCTGCCAAACGCCAACCGCCCACCGGATTTCGCTACGCTCTGCCACGTCCATCCGCGGCTCGCCCGATCCGGCCCCGCGTTGCGTGCCCAAACTTTCAAAGTATCGTCATTGGGCTCTGCGTGTAGCGGTTGGTAGCTGGCAATCACGCCTAGCTTCCCAAAACGAGGAATATCATCCGCCGTGATGGTTTCAATGTGCTCAATGCGGTGCCGCATATCGTGCGTGCCATTTGTTTTCGCCGCGTTTTCATAGGCGTCCAGCGCCAGCCGCACTGCCCGATCCCCGATTGCGTGCGTAAAGACTTGGATGCCGCGCTTATCTAGCTCTGCAACTGCCCGCTTGTATTCACCTTCATCCCACCGCAAAGTCCCGATCTGCTTCGGATCGTCCGCATACGGAGTCAACATGGCCGCCGTATGCGATTCGATCACG
>JAYTQD010000004.1:0-2123 GCA_043746935.1 Acidobacteriaceae bacterium
GTGACCTCGGTAACTCTACCTAGCGACGCGATCCAGCTAAAATCGCAGCAATGTCTCCCAACGCAGCCGCAGGCCGCGCCACGCGCGTCGGCCAACTAGAAGCAGCCTTGCGCTCCGTGATCCGTGGCAAAGAGGATGTCGTACGGCTGGCTCTGGTTTCGATCTTCGCCCGCGGACACCTCTTGCTGGAAGGCGTCCCGGGTGTCGGTAAGACGACTCTGGCACATGCGCTTGCGCGCGTCATTGATTGCGGGTTCCAGCGCATCCAGTTCACCAGCGACATGCTGCCCAGCGACATTCTTGGGGTTTCGATCTACTCCGCTGCCGAACAGAAATTCGAATTCAAGCGTGGACCGGTTTTCGCCAATGTGTTGCTCGCCGACGAGATCAACCGCAGCACGCCCAAGACGCAGTCCGCGCTGCTGGAAGCCATGGGCGAGGGCCAGGTAACCGTGGACAGCCTGTCCCATCCGCTGCCACAACCGTTTCTGGTAGTGGCTACGCAGAACCCCGTCGAACATCACGGTGTCTATCCGCTGCCGGAATCGCAGCTCGACCGTTTCCTGATGCGCGTCCGCATGGGCTATCCGGAAGCCAAAAGTGAACGGGACATTCTGCGCGGTCAGGCTGGCGCTGCGCGCCTCGATAGCCTTCAGCCTGTCTTAAATGCTGAGGAAGTTCTGGCACTCCAGCAGTCCGTCGATGAAGTCCGGGTCGATGAGTCGTTGGTGGATTACGCTCTGGAAATCGTTCGCCGCACCCGCGAATCGGAGTCTTTATCCCTGGGCGTTTCTCCGCGCGGCTCGCTCATGCTCTACCATGCCGCGCAGGCGATGGCCTTTCTCAACGGCCGGAACTTTTGTACGCCCGATGACTTTAAGCAACTCGTGGTTCCTGTGTTTGCTCACCGTGTCGTCGTCAACGCCAGCTACGCCTCCGCGCACAAAAAGTCGGAGCAGGCGGAAACCATTCTCCGCGAAATCGCAGCCAGCGTCCGCGTGCCTGTTTAGTTCCACAGCCCCTCCTCATTTCTTCGTTCCCAGCGTCTCGTTGCATAATGGAGGCATGTCTCTGCTCCGCTACATCATGTCCTTGTCTCTTGTCGCATGGGTTGGCGGCATTTTGTTTTTCGTCTCAATCACGCCAATTTTGTTTGCCGTTTTGCCCTCGCGCCACATGGCGGGATCGGTGGTAAGCCCTGCGCTGACCCGGCTGCACTGGATCGGCCTCGTCTCGGGAGTGTTATTCCTTGTGAGTTCCCTACTGTATTCGCGGTTCACTATTGGAGATGCGCGGCCCTTCGCAGCCGCTCACATTCTTGTAGCGCTGATGCTTGCGCTGACTTGCATCTCGCAATTCGGCTTAACGCCGCGGCTCGCGGCCATTCGCGCGGAAACGCCGATCATGGACTCGGCGCCAGAAACCGTGCGTTTGCGTTTCGATGCTCTGCATCAATGGTCCACGCGCCTCGAAGGCAGTGTACTGTTGATGGGACTGGTCGTCGTGTATCTGCTTTCCAGGGAACGCGTGCTCTAGCTTTTTTCTCTGCCCCAGACGCCCGGAGTTTCTCGAATCCCCTGCTATCATTGAGATGTACATATGAAAACAGGAATCATTGGACTTCCCCAGGTAGGCAAGAGTTCCCTCTTCCGCATACTGACCAAAGCAAGCGTAGCTGTGAGCGCGAACCCCCGCGAAGCGCACATCGGCGTCGCGAAAGTTCCCGACGACCGGCTCGACCGGCTGGCGGCGCAGTGCAATCCGAAGAAGCTGGTCCACGCATCAATTGAATATGTGGATGTCGGGGCCATTGGACAGGACGCGCTCAAGGACACGACGTACATCACTCACTTGCGCACGGTCGATGCGCTGGCGCACGTCGTGCGAGCGTTTGATGACCCTTCCATTCCGCATGTTGGCGAAAATGATCCTCTGCGGGATATTAAGAACGTTGATTTTGACCTGATTGTCAGCGACCTGGGCCAGACGGAGAAGCGGCTCGAACGCTTGGAAAAGGATTTGAAAAAGGGACGAACGCCGCAACTCGAACAGGAATTCGCGCTGTTGCAGCGGGCCAAGGCGCATCTGGAAACAGAGAAGCCACTGCGCGAAATGACCATCAC
>JAYTQD010000005.1:0-2122 GCA_043746935.1 Acidobacteriaceae bacterium
GTGCGCGGCGCGACGCTGTCGTCGCGGATTAAGCGCGGGCCGCTGCCAATTGACGAAGCTGTAGGCTACGCCAGCCAAATTGCCGAGGCACTTTCCAAGGCGCACGCCGCCGGGATCGTTCATCGTGATCTGAAACCGGGTAACGTCATGATTACCGACGATGGCCTGGTGAAAGTGCTGGATTTCGGGCTGGCAAAGTTTGATTCCTCGGTCGTCAATACGCAGAGTTCGGGCGAGCACCAGCTCGACCTCACGCTCAGCTTGCCGGGAGCGGTAACCGGGACCATCGCTTATATGTCGCCGGAGCAGGCGCGCGGCGACCGGGTGGATGCGCGGTCGGATGTGTTTTCGTTTGGGATCATGTTCTTCGAAATGCTCGCTGGCCAGCTTCCATTCGCCGGGCCGAACGCGATTGCCATTCTGCACAATATTCACTTCAGTCCACCTCGCGAACTGCGTGAGCTGCGTCCCGACGCTCCGCCCGCACTGGCGGCGCTGCTCACGCGCATGTTGGAGAAGCCGCCGGAGCAGCGCCCCACAATGGCGGAGGTGGCTTCGATGTTGCGAGCTGGATCCAGGGCTGCCGGAACCAGCGCGGTGACTTGGCGTTCCGGGGACGGAGCGGGGGACATGGCGCTGGGGCCGTTTTCGGCGTCGGCGGCACCGGTTTCGCAGAGGGTGGTTGCCCAAGGGCAAGCTAAGGCTAGCGGGTGGCGGGTGTGGCGGGGAGTGGCCGTGGTTTTGTTGGTGGCGGCGCTTGGGCTGGGGGGATATTTACTGAAGAGGAAGGTAGGCGCGTCAACAGCTGCCGTTCCTCCGGCGACAGCGGGCCATGACGCAACTGTGGCCGATGAACCTTTCGCGCTGCGCAGTCAGGCTCAGGCGTATCTGGAGCGTTGGGATGTTCCCAGTAACTTGGACCGTGCGATCACAATGCTGAACCGCGCTCTGGAACTGGACCAAACTTACGCGCCAGCCTATGCCAGCCTGACCTTTGCTTATTTTGAAAAGAACCGCCTCAACCCCGATCCGCAATGGGTGAAGCAGGCCGATCAGACGGCTGCCCGGGCTTTGCAACTGAATGCGGACTTGGCGGACTCACATCTGGCCTCAGGGGTGGCGGCGATGATGGGCGGCCACTCTGCGGAAGCGGAACGGGCCTTCCGCAACGCGGCTGACATCGAGCCTAAGAGTTCCAGGCCCCATTTTTGGCTGGGGTTCCTTTTCAACAGCAATGGAAGCAACAAGCGGTCAGAGGAAGAGTTGACCCGAGCGGTTGCCTTAAGTCCCAAAGACTTGCGGGCACAGATGAGTCTCGGACTGCTTTTTTACAAGACTGCTCGCTACCCGGAGGCCGCGAGTGCTTGGGAAAAGGTCAGCAAGCTCACGCCAGACAACATCATCGTTCTTGGAAACCTGGCAGCCGTCTACCACATGATGGACCGCAACGACGATGCTGCATCAGCCCTGCAACGCTCGCTGGAGATCAAGCCTGATGCTTATGCTTTCGGCAACCTGGGAACCCTGCGTTTCTTTCAAGGCCGTTACGGGGACGCCGTTCCGGCGTTTGAGAAAGCCGTCAAGATGGAGGCCAACGAATATCTCTGGTGGGGTAACCTTGCCGATGCTTACAGGTGGGCTCCTGGGCTGTCCGCAAAGGCTACACCAACTTATCGCGTCGCCATTCGTTTAGCCCGAGAAGCATTGTCGGTCCATGCGCAAGACCAAGATGCACGTACTTATCTTGCCTTATATTTAGCAAAAATCGGAGATAAGAAAGAGGCCCTGGCGGAAATCCGTGAAGGAGACGACGCAGCCCAAAAAACTCCGGAGGTGCTGTTTCGGTCGGCTGTGGTACACGAACTGTGCGGAGAACGCGATCTTGCTTTGACCACTCTCTCCGCCTCTTTGAACGCCGGCTATGACTTTGGAGAAATCAAGAATGAGCCCGAACTCATGTCCCTTCGGGCTGACCCCCGCTACCATTCCATCCTCGGGAGCAATGCCGGGAAATGACCTCTCTTACACTGCTGTCCGGTTCAACTCGTCGCCGCATGCTGCAAGTGTTTGTAAATAGTCATCTTAAGGCGTGTTGATTGTTGCCGCGATTTGAACTTCTTTC
>JAYTQD010000006.1:0-2120 GCA_043746935.1 Acidobacteriaceae bacterium
GCCAGCTTCAAGTGCTCGAAGGAAAAGAACGCGAAGAGCTTGTTCTTAATGATGGGCCCGCCAAGACTTCCAAGATAGCTGTGCAGAAGCAAGCTGTCCCGGTTTGGCGCTGCTGGGGCGGGACCTCCCCAGCGCTGGAAGGCGTTGAGGCCAGGGCTTTGCGTCCGCAGAACCGCGCTGCCGTGGAGGTTGTTCGTACCGCTTTGAGAGACAACCTTCACGATAGCACCCGCACCATGGCTATCCTCGGCGGAATAGGGGCTTACTTCGATCTTAACTTCTTTCACCGATTCGGAGTTGGGCGTGATGATAGAGGATCCCCCCCAGCCTTGGCTATTGGTGCTTACACCGTCGAGTTGATACCCGTTGGCCTCGACGCGGGAGCCGTTGGCACTGACCTGAACGGCGTTCTCCACCTGGAAGACGCCGCGACCGGAACCACCCACCCCACTGTAGTTAGGGAAATTTGCTGAGTCGCCCCCGCTGCTGCGAGCGCCGAGTCCAAACACGCCGGGAGTCACTCGCAAAAGTTCGAACGGATCCCCACGGAATTGCGGAAGGTTCTCCACCTGCTGTCTGGTGATTGTGCCAGAGAGCGAGGCATCCTCAGTTTGAAGCAGGCCGGCCGCCTCGCCGCTGACGACCACTTCCTCCGTCACGGCTCCGGGCTGCAACACCAGATTCACGCCACCGATCGCCTCAGCGGCGACCTGAACGTCCTTGGTCACCTTTGTCTTGAAACCCGTCAAAGAAGCCGTAACCGTATACGGCCCAGGTGCTAGATGGAGAGCACTGTAAAAACCCGAATCGCCGGTAGTCACATCTTGCGATGCGCCAGTCTCCTGGTTGGTCACAGTAATCTTGGCCCCCATAACCACGGCCCCGGTGGAGTCGGTGACGGTGCCTTGGATGCCCGCACGATACTGCGCATGCGCTGCTGTGAGTCCCAAGCCCAAGAACAGAACTAAAAGTGTCCCCGAAAACGCTAGCGCACGCGATCTCATGATTGGAATCCTCACTCTTCCCTCTTGGAATGCTTCCGCGCTTCACGTCAGCGCCTTGACCAATGTCCGCCCAAAGCAAATCTTTCGCTAAATCTTGACTAAATCGATTTACCTAATCGATTTATACTAGACGGAGCGCAGTCTATACAGGCCGGAACAGCTTGTCAAGCACTTTCCCAATGTGCTAGTTATGGGTATCTTCGCTGACAATCTTGGGACTTTAGCCTATGAAGTTTGGGATACGTCTTTTCCCGAAATTAGTAGCAAATTGCGAATCGGAGAAGTTTAGTTAAACGATTTCCCTCTAGCGTTTTTCTTGTTGGCCAGCTGCGTTTGCTAGTGCCTATGAAAACCCGGATTCCGACCGCAAGTGTTCCTAGGAGTGGCAGGGCTCTCCGCGTTATGTTTGAGTGGGCTGGCTCGGAAGAAGTGGATCTTGAAAATCACTTGTTCGGACAGAGATTTTGCTTGCTCCAAATCGCACGCTTCGCTCAGAGTTCAAAAAATATTCGGCTGCCTTCGTGATGAAAAAACAGTGCTTGCGATACGCGTCTTTCTTCTTTGCTGCTGCCGTGTCTTTGGCCGCGCTGCTCGCCGCGCCAGCGGAATCCCCTCGATCTCGAGGCGTTCCGATGGCCACCGAAGATCGCGTCCGAGAACCGGGATGGTGGCCCACGAAAGGTACGCCCGCTCTGGAAGAGTTTGCCGGGTCGCTAGCGTGCGCCGAGTGCCACGGCACAAAAGCCGCCACCCAGAAGACAACCCCCATGGCACACGCGTCCATTCGAGCACAGAACGCCCCCATTCTTCGCACTCATGAAACTCTCGGCTTTCGCCTCGATCCGTACGTGTACTGGCTTCTTCGCAAAGAAGACGGAACCACTTATTCGGTCAGCGACGGGACGAAGGCAATCTCTGCCCCGCTCGCTTGGGCGTTTGGTTTCGGCGTCCGCGGGCAGACCTACGTCTTCGAGCGCGACGGCGCCTTCTATGAAAGCCGCTTGAGCTACTACGATTCCATCGAAGGACTCGACTTCACGCCGGGACATCCCCGCGCCACGCCCGCCAGTATCGAGAGCGCCCTTGGCCGCCGCATGGACGACTCCGAGACGCATC
>JAYTQD010000007.1:0-2112 GCA_043746935.1 Acidobacteriaceae bacterium
GCAGTCGCGGCGGCGACCGGGCGGGGGCGCAGCGAGCGCTGCCAGCACAGGTCCGTTGAATTCAACCGGCGCGCTCTACGGCGGCGCGGCGGTGGCAGGCGTGGTCACGGTGCTATTCCTGGTCAAGCACGACGAACCGGCCAGCCCGAAGAAGCCCTAGTTCGTGTGGCGCGGGCGCCCTCGCCCGCGAAATGCTGTTGCTAAAACACATTTCATTTCTCTGAAACCACGATTCTTCATTCCAAGAAGCAGCGAGTACTACCTGCTTTGTTATCCTTCCGTCAATGACTCTTCTCGTTCCAGCACCAGGCGGACAACACGCGGGACTCTGTGCTACTTGTACCCACGTCCGCCGCATCGAGTCGGATCGAGGCTCAGTGTTCTTCCTCTGCCAACTGGCGCTCACCGACGACCGCTTCCGCAAATATCCTCGATTGCCTGTCCTGGAATGCGCCGGTTACCAGGCTCCAGCAGCCCAAAAGTAGACGAAAAAATAGCCGGAACCTTCCGGCTCCGGCTTCTCAAGGTAGAGTGGCCCGGTAAAAATCGTTTGTTTACAAGAGCATCAAGAGAAAGGCTCGGCTGGAGCCCTTACCCTACGACGCGCTGCGGCGTGGATGCAACGTCATATCGCGCACCTGTCCAAGAATGCTGGTCATCTGCATCCCATTGAGTTTATTGAGGTAAGGCACCATTTCCGCGACCAGAGGATCTTCGATGATCTCCCGAATCTCCTCGTCCCGGTTGCGTTCACCACCGGTGAGGAGGTCGGGGATGGTGATGCACAGCGCCTTCGCCAGCCGTTCGAGGGACGACAGCGTCGGGCAAGCCTTTTCATTCTCGATTTTCGAGACATACGTCCGAGGCACGGACATGCGCGCGGCCAGTTGCCGCTGGCTCATGCCGCCACGCAGGCGGAAGGAGCGAATCGAGGACGCAAGCCTCAGGTGGCCTGGAACGTTCTCCAGGGGCGGCACCAGCGTCGGCATAGGGGCAGCCGGCGCGAGTACCTCCTCATCTTCATCGAGCGAAGTGTGGCACCGGCGACATTGGTCGTTGGATGTGCGGAATTGCACCAGGAGACAACTATCGCAGCGCACCACTTCCCTAGAGTCTACGGGAGACAGTATTGTGGCCATTCAGGTTTTGGGAGACCAGAGCGCTGCTCGTCGTGACGCTAACGTGCAGATAACACGTAGCTTGCGGGAGTTAGCCGAGGAAGTCAAGACCAAAGACGGTGGATAAATGGCACGAAATTCCTATACAGAGAGAAAGGAAAGCGAAACTGGGCAAACGTAAATCTTCAAGAAAGAAGGCCTTTTCGTGAAAACGCGCAGGTAAGCCTAGGGGGTTACTAGTTTGGTGCGTCTGGTCGGTACGGTATCCCGCTTCCAACCTTTGCCGAATGCACTTTGGGGATCCGCCCTACGCGCTGTGTCCGGGCGGGAAAAATGGTCCACTTCCGTCTGTCCCTCTATTTCCGAGTCGTGTTCTATAGGTGCAACTTATACCTAAGGAAGGGTGGGCATCCGCCCAAGTGTGATCCGAACAAACAACACCCATAAATGCGAATCGGGTGTAAAATTCCACCGCGCGATGTTCCGGATCGCGGGGGTGCTGTATGTCCAAACTGCAAAATGTGATTTTTGGTGTCGTGGTACTCGTCGCGATCGCGCTCACGGTATCGCTGGTTGATGAGCGCCTTCTTAAGGCAAAAGTCAAGCTTGATCCTCTTGACGAACAGCGTGACCCCATTGAGGCGGCTCTCAACAATGCTGTGCAGCATCTCGCGAATGGAAAGATTGCTTTTGAGTCGCCCCTTAGTATGAAGCAGGGTGAGACAAAAACCGTAGAGGTCCGCATCGCAAAAAACTTGAACCAAGACATTACGCAAGGCTTGGCGACGACCGGACCAATCAAAGTAGAGGACATCAAGGTGGGACCGCTGATGGTCGCCACACTCCACGGCTCTGCCTTTCAGATAACCCGGCTCACTAAAGAGGAGCAGGCGGTAACCGACGACAACTTCACGGCGTGGGACTGGGCGGTTCGCCCTACTGACTGGGGAGAGCAACGGCTGTATTTGAGCGTGTGCGTGAGACTGAACCGTGG
>JAYTQD010000008.1:0-14543 GCA_043746935.1 Acidobacteriaceae bacterium
TTCGTCCTTCTGGGCTTCGAGCTTGAGCTTGAAGCGTTCGGCGCACACTTCTTGCCGCTGGATCTGGAACGTTACATCCCCGTAGGTCTGCTTCGTAGGGACAGCCGTGTAGGAAAACTGTAGCGGTAAAGCCACTCCCGCATCCGTGCCCGGTGCTTCTACCTGACTCCAGGCAAAGCTTTCTTCCCAACTGTAGGCTTCGGCGACCACAGATCTTGCCTGGTCGACTTCGGCGCAGAAGCTTTCGTCCGGAGCAACCAGAACGCGCAACGGAAGAGACTTCGAAAACGGTCCAATCGCAGATTCGAGCTCATCGTATTTGCGTCCATCGAATTCATAGCCGAGCGTGATCTCGGACTGTCCGATGAGTCGGGACAAAAGAACGCTCCAGCAAGCCGCTAGAAAGTCAGAGACCGCGACAGTGCGCTTAAGGCAGAGCACCTCAATTTGTGACAAGAGTGCGGGCGTAAGTACGGCGGAAACAATGACAGGTTCGAATTTTGCCGGATCAACTTTGCTTTCCAGCGGAAGAGCGGTCTGCACCGTGAAATCCAGCTTGCGGCAATGGTCACGCCAGAATTCACGGCCCACCTTAGTGTCTTCGCCGCTGAGAAGCTCGTTCTGCCACTCGACGAAATCCGCATATTGCAAAACGTCTTCCGCAGAATCCGCGCTGGAAGTTTCTGCGTAGGCCTGCCCGAGTTCAGCGACCAGGGTCTGCAAGCTGTGGACGTCCGTAACCAGCGCGGGCATTTGCAGGGTCAGTGCATGCTCATTGTCTCTTGCGCGAGTAAGGCGGGCGTGCATGGTCGGGCCGTTTTCCAGATCAAACTGGATTGGCCTATCGGGTAGCTCGTTACTGGATTCCTGAAACTCCCAATGCAGGGCAGCCTTTTCCTGAATGACCTGGAAGGGTACCTTTACGCCAGCTTGTTGATGAAACACGGTTCGCAGAATTTCGTGCCGATCCAGTACTTTCTGCAAGGCATTGCGGAGCCGGGATGGGTCGAGAGGTCCGTCGATGCGCACTGTGCACAAGGCCGTGAATGCAGGCAGACTGGCTTGCTGCAGCCACATGCGCTCCTGCTGTAGCGAAAGTTTGAACCCGACAATCTTAGTATCGGCCATTGTTGGTCTTGGGGGCGGTCTTGTGGCGTGCTTCTAGCGGATCTCCTGAGCTCCCATTCTCGCAGCGTTTCCATCGCGCTTCATGTTACTTCCGTGATGTGTTTGGGACGGCAACCTACGCCTGCGGCACGGCTTTTCTCTTGATGCCCTTCAGCTTGCGGACGCTCGCTTCCTGGAATCGCTTCTGATCATCGGACTGGAGCTGCTTTTCAACCTCACCAAGATGTAAGGTCAGAGCGTCCAACGTCATTTCTGGATCGGCGGTAATTGACTGGAGTAGCGCTTGATACAGGCCAGCCATCCGCACAATCGTGGAGGCGTCGAAAAGATTAGGGTTGTACATCCAGGTGGCATACGGGGTACCTTCAGGATCATTGATGAACAGGACTAAATCGAATCGAGAGGTGCTGCTCACGCCCAGCGGTCCCACCGTGAGCCCGCCAAACTCCCGTACGGTTTGTGGAGTGTTCTGCATTACGAACAAAACTTGCACCAGGGGATTGTGCGTCAGGCTCCGTTCGGGCCGCAGCTCTTCGACAAGTTTGTCGAACGGGATATCTTGATGAGCAAAGGCCCCAAGGGATGTCTGCCGAACCTGCTGAAGAAGTTGTTGGAATGAGCTGTTGTGGTTGAATCGCGTGCGAATTGGAAGTAAGTTGACGAAAAATCCGATGATCTTTTCGGTGTCAAGTTGAGTGCGATTTGCGAGATCTGTCCCGACAACAATGTCTTTTTGCCCGCTTTGGCGCGCCAGCAATGCTTGAAAAGCAGCCATTAGCGTCATAAAGAAAGTCGAACTGCATCGGCGGCTGAGCGCGCGCAAATCTTTTACCAGTTCCGGCGAAAGAGACTGGCGATGAATGCCTCCCCAGAAATTGTCGATTGCCTGACGCGGCCGATCAGTGGGCAATTCGAGAACATTCGGCGCGCCCGCAAGTTGCTCCTTCCAATACTCCAATTGTCGTTGCAGCGTAGAGCCGGAGAGGACGTTGCGTTGCCAGACCGCGTAGTCGGCGTATTGGATGGTGAGATCGGGCAGTGGCGAGGGTTGGTTGGCGCTGTAGGTTTCGTAGAGTGCAGCGAGTTCTTGAGAGAGGACACCCAAGGACCAGCGATCACTGATGATGTGGTGCGTATTCAAGATCAGGACATGATCGGCATCGTACAGCTTCAGCAGCAGGGCGCGGAGCAGTGGGCCAGTTTTTAAATCGAACGGACGTTGGACTTCGTCCATAGCCAAGTGGCGAGCTTCGTCTTCGCGCTGCGACTCAGGCAGGGAAGTCAGGTCGGAAATTGCGAGCGGCAAGGAGAGTTCAGGTGCGATGACTTGCACCGGCTCGTCGTTTACCGTCTGGAACGTCGTGCGCAGGGATTCGTGGCGGCGCACGATTTCGTGGAGTGACCTCTCGATGGCGGCTACGTTCAACGCCCCTCGTAAGCGCGCGATGTACGGGACGTTGTAGAGCGGGTTGTTCGGCTCCAGCTGATCAAGGAACCAGAGGCGCTGCTGGGCAAACGAAAGCGGCAACGGTTGATGCCGCGGAACCGGTTGCAACGGCAGAGTTTGCAAGCCTTGCTTATCACGTTGCAGTGCGGCCACACGTTCGGCCAAGCCAGCGACGCTGGGGGCCTCGAACAGAGCGCGCAACGGCAGTTCCACCTGAAACGCCTGTCGGATGCGCGAGACGACTTGCGTGGCTAACAGCGAATGCCCGCCGAGTTCGAAGAAGTCATCCTGCGCGCCGACTTGATCGAGTTGCAGCACCTCCGCCCAAATGCCAGCGATCACCTCTTCCGCTGGCGTCCGCGCGTTCTGGTATTCCCCAGCAAGTTCGGGCCGGGTGAACTCTGGCTTCGGCAGAGCCTTGCGGTCGATTTTGCCGTTGGGAGTGAGGGGAAGGGCATCGAGGGTGACGAAAGAACTAGGGACCATATAGTCGGGCAAGCTTTGCTTCAAGTGCGTACGCAGGTCAGACGATGCGGCATTCTGTCCGGGACGGACGACCAGATACGCCACCAGGCGCGGGTCTCCAGGCTGATCTTCCCGCACGATGACCACCGTCTGCTGAATGGCGGTGTGCCGCGCTAGGACGCTTTCAATCTCTCCCAACTCAATGCGGAAGCCGCGCACCTTGACTTGGAAATCAGCGCGCCCGAGGAACTGAATATTGCCGTCGGGCAAAAGCTTCGACAGATCTCCGGTGCGATAGATACGCTTGCCGGGACGGAAAGGGTCAGCGAGGAATTTTTCCGCCGTCAGTTCCGGGCGTTTGAAGTATCCGCGCGCCACGCCGTCACCGCCGATGTAGAGTTCTCCCGCCACGCCGATGGGCACGGGCTGGAACTCCGTGTCGAGCACGTACAGAGCGGTGTTGTCGATGGGGTGGCCGATTGGGGCGGTACTGTCGAGTGGGGCTTCGACTTTAAAGATTGAAGACCAGATGGTGGTCTCGGTTGGGCCATACATGTTCCACAGTTCGGCACAGCGGGGCAAGAGTTGGGCCGCTAGATCTGCGGGCATGGCCTCACCACCGCAGAGGGCTTTCAGTGTGGAGGTGCCGGTCCAACCGGACTCGAGCAACATGCGCCAGGTCGCCGGAGTTGCCTGTAGTACGGTGGCGTGCGACTCATGGAGTAGGGCGAGTAGCTTGTGGCCATCGGCAGCTTCCTCCTGCGAGGCAAGGACGAGCTTGGCTCCAGTGATCAGAGGCAAGTACAGCTCTAGGCCAGCGATGTCGAAGCTGAGCGTGGTGACTGCCAGCAGCGTGTCGTCGGCAGTAAGGCCGGGCTGCTTCCTCATGCTGGCGAGGAAGTTGACCAGGTTGCCGTGCTCGATCTGTACGCCCTTTGGCTTGCCGGTCGAGCCGGAGGTGTAGAGCACGTACGCGAGGCTCACGGGTTGCGTCTCGATAGAAAGGGGTGCTGTGCTCTCGGCGGCGATCTCGGGCCAAGCCGTGTCGAGGACGACTGTGCGAGCGTTTAGTGTCGTCAAATTTGACAACACTAAACGCTGAGTAATCAGCACTGGAGCCTGAGCATCTTCGAGAATGAACTGGATGCGATCAGCCGGATACGAAGGATCGAGGGGGACGTAAGCGCCACCGGCTTTTAGAATTCCGATCAAAGCTACGACCATCTCAAGAGAGCGCTCGACACAAAGTCCGACGGGCGTTTCTCGGCTGACGCCAATCTTGCGCAAGTGGCGAGCGAGCTGATTGGAGCGGGCCTCGAGCTCGGCATAGGTGAGCTGCTGACTGCCGAAGACTACAGCCACCCGTTCGGGAGTGAGTCGAGCTTGCGCTGTGATCAACTCGTGAAGGCAAAGCGGCGGATACTCTACCGCAGTCGAATTCCACTTCACCAAAACTTGGTCGCGCTCTACGGTTGTCAGTAGCGGAAGCTCAGCTAACCGCATTGCCGGATTGGCGACCGCCGCCTCGAGCAGCACTTGATAGTGCCCTAACATCCGCTCAATCGTGGCGGCATTGAATAGGTCCGTGTTGTATTCCACCCGCCCGCGCAGACCCTCAGGGGTCTCAACCAGCCAAAAAAACATGTCGCCTTTAGCCGTCTTGGTGTCAATTTCAATGGACTCGATCTGGAGCCCTTTGAGCTGAAGTTTTTCCAGAGGGGCATTTTGCAGCACGAAGAAAACTTGAACCAAGGGATTGTGGCTGAGGCTACGCTCGGGCCGCAGTTCTTCGACGAGTTTCTCGAACGGCATATCTTGATGCGCGTAGGCGCCAAGAGCCGTTTCTTTGGTTCGGGAAATGATCTCGCCGAATGTCGGATTGCCGGACAAGTCCGTGCGAAGGGGCAAGGTGTTGGCGAAAAATCCGATCAAGCCTTCGATCTCCGCCCGGTTGCGATTAGCAATCGGCGTTCCCAGAACAATATCTTGCTGCCCGCTGTAGCGTGACAACAAGGAGCTAAAACCAGCCAGCAAAGTCATGAATAGCGTGGCGTCATGACTGTGGCTCAGCTTATTCAGCATGTCCGTGGTCGCTCTCGGAATGGTGATGTTGGCGGTCGCTCCCCGGAATGTTTCCGAGGCAAGGCGCGGACGATCCGTAGGTACTTCGAGCACAGGAGGAGCATTGCGCAGGTGATTCTTCCAGTAGGCAAGCTGTTCCTCCAGATTCTGACCCGAGAGCCACTGGCGCTGCCAACTGGCGAAGTCCGCGTACTGGATGGGTAATGCAAGCGGTGCTGCTTCCTTACCATCGACCTTAGCCGCATATAGGGCCGCTAACTCCCGCGACAACAAACCCATCGACCAGCGATCACTGACAATATGGTGAATGCTGAGGAGCAAAATGTGATCTTCCGCGGCAAGACGCAGCAGGTTTGCCCGCAGCAGTGGACCCTTACTCAGGTCGAAGGCTCGCCGGACCTCTTCTTCAATCCAGCGTTGGGATTCTTCTTGCTGTTGCCCATGGGGAAGCGCAGTGAGATCAACGATTCCGAGCGGCAAATCCAAAGACGGATGGATGACCTGAACGGGCTGATCTCCGACGGTAGAGAATGTGGTGCGCAAAGCTTCATGGTGCCGGATCACTTGGTTGAGGCTGTGCTCAAGAGCCGGAATATCCACGGAGCCGCGCATGCGCAAGGTCCAAGGGATGTTGTAGAGCGGGTTCCCCGGTTCCAGCTGATCCAGGAACCACAGCCGTTGTTGGGCAAAAGAAAGTGGTAGCGCCTGATCTCGTCTGACAGGGTGAATCGGCGCAGTATCAAGGCTTTGTGTTGAGCCATGAATCCGTTTTGCGAGTCCGGCAATCGTGGGCGTCTCGAACAACGCTCGAAGCGGAAGTTCGATGTGGAATGCCTGACGCACGCGTGAAACCACTTGCGTTGCCAGGAGAGAGTGTCCGCCGAGAGAGAAGAAGTCTTCCTCGACACTCACTTTTGGGAGCCGTAGCACCTCGGACCAAATGTTGGCCACGATTTGCTCTTCGGAATTGCGCGGAGCTACGAAAGCTGCGCGATCCTCGGAGCCGATTTCTGGAGCCGGCAAAGCCTTGCGATCAATCTTGCCATTCGGGTTCAGCGGCAGCGAGTTCATCACCACAAACGCCGAGGGCACCATGAATTCAGGCAAGGAGTGCTTGATGTGATTCCGCAGATCTTCCGAGTCGAGATTCGTGTCGGATGCTAAGTAGGCAACCAGTCGTTTCAGTCCGGGTTCGTCTTCGCGAGCTAACACGACGCACTGTCGAATCTTCGGGTGGCGAGTCAGTACAGCTTCGATCTCTCCGAGCTCAATCCGGAAGCCGCGCAGCTTTACCTGGTTGTCAATGCGTCCGAGATATTCGATTTCTCCATTTGCAAGCCAACGGCAAAGATCGCCAGTGCGATACATGCGTGCGTGCTGTTCTTTGCTGAATGGATTAGGGACAAACCGTTCGGCAGTGAGGTCCGGTCGTCCAAAATAGCCGCGTGCGAGACCTTCGCCCGCTAAGTAAAATTCACCCGCCACGCCGATGGGAACTGGATTGCGATGCGCATCGAGCACATACGCCTGAGTATTGGCCAGCGGTTTCCCGATGGTGATGGGGCATCCCGGGCGCACCAGAGTGTAGGTGGAGTAGGTCGTGTCTTCGGTAGGGCCGTACAAGTTGTAAAGCTTTTTCACACGCGTGGTTGCGTAAATTTGATCTGCCAAACTCGGCGGGAGAGCTTCACCAGCAAGGTTCACGACCTCAACGGTGGCTGGCACCGCGTTCATCCGGAGTAGTTCCGTCATGGCGGAGGGAACCGTGTTGATCAGGGTGACTTCATTTTTCGCGGAGAGAGTTGGAAGATGAAGGGCATTCTCCGCCATGATGACGGCTCCGCCGGTGCTAAGAGGCACAAACATCTCGAAGACTGACAGGTCGAAGCACATTGACGTCGAAAACAAAACGCCGGCCAGTTCCGCCGGTGTAAAGACGCTCCGCGCCCAATGGATAAATGTTGTGGCGCTACGGTGTTCGAGAGCTACACCCTTAGGTCGTCCGGTGGAGCCGGAGGTGAAGAGGACGTAGGCGAGGCTCTTAGGGTCGACCGCGCACTCAAGATTTCTATCCGATTCCAGCGAAATCTCGGGCCAGCGAGTATCGAGACATAAAACCTCGCCCGCGTAATCCGGCAACTCGGCGGCGAGCGCTTGCTGCGTCAGAACGAGCGGCGCGCCGGAGTCCTGAAGAATTGCAGCAAGGCGTGATTTCGGATACGCCGGGTCAAGAGGTACGTAGGCGCCACCAGCTTTGAGAATGCCCAGAATGCCAATGAGCATGTCGGCGGATCGTTCTGTGCAAATTCCCACCAATACTTCAGGACGAATGCCGCGATGGCGCAAGAATCGTGCAACCTGGTTCGCGCGCGCATTGAGAACTCGATAACTGAGGCGTTGTTCTCCACTGACCAAAGCGACAGCATCCGGAGTCTGCTCGGTCTGCTGCTCGAAGAAGTCATGAATGCAGAGTTCTTTTGGATGGTCGACGTGCGTGGTGTTGAACTCGACGAGCAGCCTGCGCTGTTCGGTTTCACCAAGAAACGGGATCTGCCAGAGCGGTCGTTCCGGATGAGTAGCCACGCTGTTGAGCAAATTTTCGAAATGGGCAATAGCGTTTGTGATCGTGGATTCATCAAACAGATCTGTGTTGTATTCCGCGCGAATCAGAAGGCCCTCGGGAACTTCAATCGCAAACCAGGACATGTCGAACATGGAAGTGCTGGGGTAAACGGGAACTCTCTCCAACCGCAAACCCGGCAGCTCCAGAGCCTGCAACGGCGCATTTTGTAGAGCAAACATTACCTGGAAAATCGGATTGTGGCTCAGGCTGCGCTCCGGTTGCAGCTCTTCCACCAGCTTCTCGAATGGGATGTCCTGGTGCGCGTAGGCTAGGAGCGCGGATTCCTTGACGCGGGCCAGGAGACCTTGGAAGGTTGGATCTCCAGAGAGATCGGTGCGAAGCGCGAGCGTATTGACGAAGAAGCCGATCAGCGGTTCGACCTCCGCGTAGTTACGATTTGCAATCGGCGAGCCTACGACAATGTCTTCCTGTCCGGAGTAACGCGAAAGCAACGTCTGAAAGGCCGCCAGCAGCGTCATGAAGAGCGTGACGCCTTCGCTCTGGCTCAGTGCCGTAAGACGACGGATGAGTTCCTTCGGCAAAATACGGGATGTGGTCGCGCCGCGGAAAGTTTGCACGGCGGGGCGAGGCCGGTTTGTAGGAAATTCAAGTACTGCCGGAGCGCCTGTCAGCTGTCCCTTCCAATAGGTAAGTTGTTCGTCGAGTGCAGCGCCCTGCAGCCACGAGCGCTGCCACGCCGCAAAATCGGCATACTGGATTGCGAGTTCCTGTAGAGGCGACGGTTTGCCTTGAGCAAAAGCCGCATACAGCCTACCTAATTCCTCCGCCAGCACTCCCATTGACCAGCGATCACTCACGATGTGGTGCATGGTCAGGATGAGCGCATGGTCGTCTTCGGCGATGCGCAGAAGCGTGGCGCGGATCAGCGGGCTGTGAGAAAGGTCAAACGGACGGACAGCTTCTTCCATGGCCAAGCGCAGGATTTCCGCTTCTCGATGCTCGGCTGCCTCTTGGACGTTCATGATCGCGAGCGGGAGTTCGACCGTAGGTGCGATGACCTGGACAGGCTCATTGTGCAGAGTCCCGAAGCTTGTTCTGAGCACCTCGTGGCGGCGGACGATTTCATTAAGACTCTGCCGCAATGCATCGATCTTGATATCTCCGCGCATGCGGAACATCTGCGGAACGTTGTAGAGCGAGTTGCCTGGTTCCAGTTGATCCAGAAACCAGAGGCGTTGTTGCGCGAAAGAAACGGGTATTGGCTGATCACGTGAGGTTCGGACGAGAGGCGAAATGTTTGCCGGATGGTCAACCCGCCGCGCTTCTTCTACATAAGCTGTGATGCGACCTGTCAACTCGGCAACAGTTGGCGCTTCAAACATCGCGCGCAGCGGCAATTCCACGCCGAGCGTTTGCCGGATGCGGGCGACAACCTGCGTTGCCAGCAGGGAGTGGCCCCCAAGAGCGAAGAAATTGTCATGAACACCGAGGCGCTCGACATTCAGCAATCTTGCCCAGATGCCAGCCACGATTTCTTCTGTCGGCGTCCGAGGCGCAATAAAGGCTTGTTCGCCCTGCGAGCGTAATACTCTTCGAGATTCAATTTCGTGGGAGATGGTTGCAACATTGCGCAAGTTTGCAGCGATGTGGGCGAGTATGTGAGTCTGTGCCGAGGATTGGGACTGCGATGTGCTTGGTTTTTCCGCTGCCACAGATGGTGAATTCTCAAGCAACCGCAGCTGGTCTACAGAAGCAGCATATTCTGATGGGAGCTCATAGTTCGTTCCAGCCTTAGCACTATGCTTGAACTGCGCCCCGACGAACTCGAGGAAGTCCAGTGCCGGCTGATTTTTTTTCGTCGGGATAAAATCAACTCGGACGCGAACTAATCCCCGGCTCAGCGCTATTTTGCCGAGCTTCGCGAGCATGTGATGTTCGACTTTGCGCCCAAGTGCGCGGCAACTCAGCAGAAACGTGTCTACGTTTACGGAGGTCCCGTGAGTAGAAAAAATCAGCACGCCCACGAGGCCGTAGTCACCAAAGCGGTCCTTGAGGTCCACGGCCAAGCATTCTGAGCCTACGGCACAAAGCTGCTCAATCTCTGCCTGGGAGCGGCGGATTGTCGTGAAATTAAATTGATTGGTCCGCTCCGTCAGTTGGGCCACTCGCCCCAAGTCGCTAGGTTGCATTGGACGAATGTCGATTTGCAGTGCGAGGCCAGCGAGGAAGTCTTCCAGGCTGCCGGCGACTTTCCGCACCTGCTCGCGCTCTACGTTTTCACGATAAAGCGCCGTGCGTTTCTTATCTTCCTCGGTCGTCTTTAGGTGATCCAACGCCCAGACATGCTCTAAGAGCTGAGGAATTTGTTCGGGATCTTGAGGAAGCTCTATAGTCAGAACTTCAGGGCAGTTCGTCCTGACTTCTTCGCATTCCAGTGGGTTGTCATCCAGAAAGATAAAACTATCCAAGCCCAGCTGGAGCTCCTGCGCCAGTTCGCGGAGGTTGCGCGATTTAGGTTCCCAGTTGATGCGGGAAGCAACAATGTGTTCGCGGCGCAGCAGCATTCCCGGGTTTTGCTCGAAAACCGCCGCAACATCTTCTTCGGCGTTCTTGCTGCACAGGCACAGGACCATGCCAGCGTCCTGCTGCGCGATCATGAATTCCTGCAACGTGCGCCGAGGCGCATCCACGCTGATGCCCAGTGGCCCATCTTCTCCGCAAACCCCCTTCCACAGCGTGTTGTCGCAATCCAGGACGATGACCTTGTGCGGAGGCCGGCGTAGCGCAGAAATCCGTCGAGCGAGCATCGTGCCCAACGCCGTGAAAAACACTGGCGTGTAAGGAATATGGCCAAGCTTGTCGGCGTATTCGTCTTCGTAGTTCGCAACGGGATACAGTTTCATCAGGGACGAAGAAGAAATAACATGCACGCCGGAAATGTCATTCAGATTGCCGAGTAGTGAAGCTTCCATCCCTTGCAACAGCTCTGCCATTGCAGGATTGCCAAGAAGTCCTTTTGAGGGTGGGCAGATACATAGCAGTAACGGCGCCGCCGATCTCTGAACGAAATTTTTGATAGCGTCGGTCAGTTCCTGCACGTTCCGCCGAATATTCCCTCGAACTTCGTCGGAGGACTTGCTCGTCTCGAATCGCTGCCAGTCTTCCATTCGAAGCAGCACGGTGTTCATGCCATCCCGATTGCCCGATAGCAGGCTCGCGGGATCGAGCAGCTGTTGAAAGATTTGGTTATAGGGCGCGAACTCAATATGGGACGCAATGCCTAGCTCTTTCATCCAGAAGCTCAGAGATTCCGCGACGGGTTCCGCCGTAAACGTAGCTGTGATTGCCAGAGTCTGTTTCTGCTCGCGTCGTCTCGCGGCGGCTGCCTGTTCAAGCAGCGGCTGTGGAAAGGCAATGCTGGAAACACGCGCCGCCGGGTCTGTCGCGATGGCTTCCAGAACGCCAACAAAACCTTGCAGCAGGTGCTCAATCGTGGTCTGGTCAAACAGTTCTGTCTTGAATTCGCAATTCAGCTGCAGTTTGCCGGAGCGTTCGGTTGCCAAAAACCTAAGATCGAGCAGTGCTGTCTCGGTCTCCAGGCGAAGGAATTCCGCGGTAAACGACTCCCCAGCAAACTTAATTTCGGGAAAGTTCTGCAGCAGTAGCGCGACGTTATAGATCGGGTTCGCCTGTTCACCTCGCGTTGACCCCGCTTCCGCCGCAACCTTCATGAACGGGCAATCTTGATGCGCGAACGCATCCATGACGAGTTGCCGTTCGCGGCCCAACACGTCCAGCACGCGTTCTTCGTTTTTCACGGTATTGCGGAGCGGCAAAAAATTCAGGAAGCAGCCGATCATGCGATCCGATCCAGCCCCGCTTCGATTACTGGCAACCGTGCCGAGCACAATGTCCTGTTGCGCCGTCCAACGGGAAAGCAGGATACGCAAAGCGCCCAGCAATACGGTGAACAGAGTTCCACCCGTCGTCTCAGCTAGCGCCTTCAGTCCTATGACCGTGCTTTGGGGGACGAGCACGCCGCTCATGTTGCCCGCGTTCCCAATCTGCTCCGGACGCGACCTGTCCGTCGGAAGGTTCAACACGGGAGGCGCGTCTTTTAAATGAGAACGCCAGAAGTCTATCGTCTTTTCAAGCTGCGGCCCGCTCATGTGGGTGCGTTCCCGCAATGCGTAGTCGCTGTACTGCTCGGCTAATTCGGGCAGTGCATGCACTTGATCGGCGGCGAAAGCGCTGTAGATAGCACTCAGCTCGTCAAAGAAAATGCCGCCTGTGTGGCCATCGCTCACAAGGTGATGCATGACGATGACGAGGACATGGTCGTCCTCAGCAAGTCGCATCAGTCGCGCGCGTAGAACCGGATCAACCGACAGATCAAACGCTTTTTGCCATTCATAGCGAGCAATGGCCAGCGCGGAGGTGATCCTTTGCTCTGGATCTACCGCACTCAAATCCTGCAATTTCAATTCGATCTTGCCGAATGGGTCGATCACTTGCCGCGGTTCGTCTGTGCCAGGCAAAAACCGCGTGCGCAGCGCCTGATGACGGCGGCAGATCTCGTTTAAACTGCGTTCCAGAATGTCGGCGCGAAGCCGGCCGCGAATGCGCAAAACCCTCGGTTCGTTGTAGAGACAACCTTGAGTATCGCGTTGTTGCAGCAGCCAGAAGGTTAACTGCGCGAATGAGAGTGGCAGGTCGCCAGTCGCAAACAAATCGCTCGTGGACGAAACTGCCGCAGACGTTACCGGACCGTCTGTTTGCAGCCCGCGAATGACAGCAGACAGATGCGAAACCGTCGGGTCTTCGAAAAATGCGATCAACGGCAACTCGACACCCAGTGCTTCGCGCAAGAGCGCGATCACTTCCATCGCCCGGAGTGAGTCTCCGCCTAGGTCGAAGAAGTTCTCCGAGGCTCCAACTTCTTCGCGTCCTAGCACCTCAGCCCAGACTTGCGCCACCGCTGCTTCCACCGAGGAGGTGAGTCGTGTGTTTTCGCTCACTGGGCCACCTGTTCGACGGGTGCTTGCCAATCCGCGCGGCTTGCGGCAAGGGTCTGGTAGTCAATCTTTCCATTTGTGGTTCGCGGTAACTTCTGTATCGTTGCGACGCTCACTGCATCATTAGGAAGGCCAAAAGTTTCGCGCAACATGGCCGTGATCGCTGCTACATCACCCCTACTTTCAATCGCGACCATCAGCAAATCATCACGTCCGAAGCAGGCTGTGGGTACGTCAAACTGGCGCTGCAAAATCTGCTCCACCTCGTCCAGGTTGAAGCGCTTTCCAAACATCTTCAAAAATCGCTTGATGCGGCCCGTGATGTAGAAAAACCCTTCACCATCCTGTCGCGCCAAATCGCCAGTCCGCAAAACTCCGTGCAGTTCATCGCCTTTTGCAAGGTCATCCCGGCCTTCAGCGTACCCCATCATCACGTTCGGCCCGGCATAGATCAGTTCACCACTGGCATCGAGTCGAATGGAGCCGCTGGGTATGGCAACGCCAATCGAACCAATCTTCGACAGCGGCGTTTCATACGGCACAAACGAAATCCTCGCCGTCGCTTCAGTCTGCCCGTACATCACAAAGAATTTGGAACCACGCTCTGTCGCAAGTTCTCGCATTTGGCGAACGAACGTCTCAGCCAGCCGTCCGCCAGCTTGGGTCAGAGTCCGCAGGCTTGCTCCTCGCTTCTTGAGCAAGCCCATTTGCAAAAGCATTTGATAGGTGTAGGGCACGCCGCTAAACGATGTACATGCATATTGGTCCACGCTGTCCCAGAACTCACGCCGCAGAACTCCATGCTCGGTCAGCACCAGGCATGCGCCTGCCAGCAAGTAGCTGTTGATCACCGAAAGCCCGTACGAATACGCCATCGGCAGGGAAGTGATGGGCCTCTCGCTGGCCGTCAAACCCAAGTACGCAGCAATGGAGGCCGCATTCGACTGCAAGTTCTCAAGTGTCAGACGAACGAACTTGGGGCTTCCCGTCGAACCTGATGTATTCAGCAGTAGCGCCAGCGAGGGATGAATTGCAACGTTGTCTTCTGGGTGCGCTCTCTCCCACAAGCAAGGCCCGACGTTCGGACTGCCGCTGTCGGTTTTTCGGTATTGCGGAAACTCAATCTCTGTAGGTGAGGCAAGAATGTTGTCGGGACGATAGGTCGCAACAAGATCCAACAGCAACTCGCGCTTCAGGGTTGCATCCACCACCATCAGTGAGTTCCCCGAACTCAAGGCCGCTAGGTAAGTCACAACGCATTCATAACGGTTTTGCGCTAGCAGGAGCCAAAGCGACTTGTTTCCACGCTTCGGTATGGCCGCAGCAGCCCGCTCCACATCGCTGCGGAGTTCACCGTAGGTTTTCTGCAGACCAGTGTGGGCATCGATTACTGCCGTCGTTTGCGGCGCATGCCCAAGCGTCCAGAACTTCATCACGGGATTGGCAGAACCGTTCATGCGTCAGAGCTTTGCCGGCGAGGCGGCTTGACTATGCACGCCGCTCTGCTCCTCTGGGACTTGTTCCAGATACCAGTGATGCTTCAGCACGAATGCCCCATTCCACGGGACTTTGCCGGTGCCGTAGTAGTCGGATTCCAGAACCGTCACCTGGGCCGCGTCGTCGATCAAATCAGCCTTGGTGTTGCCGATGTCGAGCCACACTCGAAGCGTGTAGTCACCGGGGACAAACGTCAGGCTGGGAATATCGCAGGTAAAGATCTGCGGACCAACGTACTCGCCAGTCGGACGATTCGGCTCGAAGTAGCTATGCGCCGTAAAAATTCGTTGGCCGAATGCATTGTTGAAACCCAATCCGATATTGA
>JAYTQD010000009.1:0-5621 GCA_043746935.1 Acidobacteriaceae bacterium
TGCAGCTGTTTCACAACGATCTCAGGCTGGTAGCAGCCGCCTACTATACCGGCGAACACGTGATCGGGAGGCGCGGCCTGGAGTACCGCAATCCGGACGTGGTCGCGTATGTGTCGAGAATTAGAGCCACTTATCTTCGCCAAGCCGAATCCGCAGCCAAGCTTGAGAAAAATACTTTGAAAAGAGATATACGATGAAAATCTGTTTGAGTTTGGTGCATCTCATAACGCTCGTTTCCGTTCTTGCGCAGGCGGCAGCAGCGCAAGCTGGCCTGCCTAAGGCCCAAATTGTAACCCTGAACCTGGACCCGCAAAGTGTCACCATTCTGCACTTGAGACGAGGATTTGTCAGTTCCATCCGGCTGCCGGAGGAGGTCAGCTCTGTCGTGCTGGGAGATCCCGGGGCATTCAAGGCCGAACACTCCGAGGCGGAGCCGCAGTTGGTTTTCTTCAAGCCGACCACCCCAAAGCCGGCCGAAACCAACGCGCTGATTACCACCAGGACCGGGCACGAAGTCTCTTTGAGTCTGGTGAGCGAAGGCAATTCAGACCGCGGCGGGGCGGTCGATTATGTCCTGAAATACGAGCGTCCACACACTTTTCTGATTGAAGCCGCCCATTCCAGCTTCTTGATCGGTGACACGAAGAGCCTTACACAAGAGAGCCCGCCAATTAGCAATGCCCAAGGCAAGGCCGACAGTGACGAACAGGAGTTGCTCAGACAACAAAGACTTGAGGCTCCGCATTGGGAGGGCAAGCAGTTGCGGGTTGCAGTGGGACGGGCTGCCGGGACCAACGAGCGGATGACAGTAACGTTTTCCGTTCTTAATTCCTCTACCAGAACGATCGAATTGTTGCCGCCACAAATACAGCTTGCCGGGACATCCAAGGCCAGACATGGGAAGGCGATCAAGTCCGAGCCGGTGGCCATCAAGGATTACCGAATGACCGCGCGGCGGCTGGCGCCCGGTGCAAGGGCGGACGGAGTTGTCATGTTCGAACGTCCCACCTTCAAGGAATCAAGAGAACGATTGTTACTGCAAGTTACGCAAGCAGAAGAAGTGGACCGCCCGGTTCTGGTGCCGATTGCGTTTGTGGCTCCCGTAAAAGGAGGCACGAAATGATGCAACCCAATGGACAGAACGGCAACGGAAGCGCTGCAACGATTCAAGAACCAGCGGTAAGCGAAGCGGTTGACGGCACGACCGCAACTGGGGACCTACTCGGACAGGCGCCGGAACTCGCGACAAGAGCAAAGCAGCGTACCAGACAGCAGTTCCAACAGAATCGGTTTGTAATCATCGGGGCAGGCGCGATTGTGGTCGCTTTGTTGATCTTCGTTGCTACGTCGATGCCCAGCAAGCGTCCAGCTCCGAAATCAAAGAACGGTGCGACCGGCACCACGCAGAACGCGGCATCCGAAGGCAGCGCCACGCCTGGCGATAAGAGCCTGTTTCCTATCACCGATTCCGGCCGGCCCTCTGCAAAAGAGACGCACGAAGGATTTCTGAACGAGCGAGATCTGCAGCGGACGGCAACTGGGCGCCAAACTCCCGGTACGCCACGTCCGGGACAGGGAAACGCAGACGGAACTCTGGCATCCATACCGCCCTTCGGAGAGCAGCTGACCTGGCAAGCGCCGCCTTATCAGCCGGGGGCAAACGCAAACAATGCGGCTGACATACCTGACCCAGGCAAAGCGGAGCGCGAAGCGATGGAAAAATCCTCGTTGGTGTATGCACGCAGCATTTCTGCGCCACAAGGCAATTCTCCCGGCGAGGAAATATCCAGTAACCCAGGACCGGATATTGGCTTGGGGCTGGCCACTGGAACGAGATTGCGAGCGCGCCTGGAATCGGCTGCAAGCACGGCGGTGCGAACGCCGGTGCTGGCGGTGATCGAGTACAACTACGAGCGCGACGGGGAGATCGTTGTCCCCGCTGGGGCGAGAGTCGTAGGACACATGCAGGACGCGGACCGTTCAGGTTACGTGCGCATCCAGTTCGACTCGCGGATGATGCCCGATGGTGCGGCCGTGCCAATCCAAGCCGTTGCCACGGATCTGGAAATGCGGCCACTTAAGGGAAAAGTCGAGGGAAAAAACACGGGCAAGAACGTGTTGGTCAGGTCTTTGTCGGGGATCGGCCAGGTTGGGGCCACGTTGCTCGGACGCGGCAATTTGAACCAGCCGTTAAGCGAGTCAGACCTTGTCAGGGAGAGGGTCAGCAACAACATCGGAGAGGCCGGTGATGAGCAAGTATCTAGAATGGCAGTGACACAACACGTCGTAGTCACGGTCTCGGCTGATACTCCGATCTACGTCGTGCTGGAGCAGACACCAAAGTCGAACGTGGCTTGGACCCAGTCAGGGCTGCACAGTACCCAGCCAGGTAGCTCGGCGAACGCTGAGGAACTGCGACAGTTGTTACAACTACAGCGCGAACTGAATCAGTCGAGTACAACACCGCGATGATGAAAGCGATAGACAGGTCGCAACAAGGAAGACGCCGATCTAATTGACACCGGAGCCGCCGTCGTACAGACTGGATTTTCGCGATTACTTCCGATTTGGCGACGATGCGCCCAGGACCTCGTCTTTCGCTTCCCAAGCCCCGTTTATCAGGCGGATCTTGCGAACCTAGGCAAGGCAGAGTCCCCAACGCGCTTCCCCTCCCGGACGATCTTGTTCTCAGCGGTTTGGTCGCATGTAATAGTTTTGTAATGCGTATCCGAGATCACTGCGAAGAACTCTGCCGAGGGGTACGCTACAAACAGGAATCGTATGGAAACTCACCCAAAGGGAAGCCGCGCTCGCATTCTGCTGAGTTCGGTGTTCGGGCCTTACGCACAGGACGACGAATTTGGCAGCCGCTCCATCAACCCCATGGAGCTCTATCACAACCAGGTCACCCGCGCGCAGGGCAGCTTCTCGCTGCGCATGTTTCATCGCTCCTGGGGCATCATGCTGATTCAGGCAAATATTTCGGCGCCTTGCAGCGTGCTGGATTTTCCCACGCGCGAAGCCTTTGCCCGTGAATTAGCGACGAACCACTACGACATCGTTGGTATATCAGCCATCATCGTGAATGTGTTGAAGGTGCGGGAGATGTGCCGAATGGTGAGGGAGTTATCACCTGGTTCGGTGATCGTAGTGGGTGGACATGTAGCCGCCATTCCCGAGGTGGAGGGCATGATCGACGCCGATCACATCGTGCGCGGAGAAGGTATCTCCTGGATGCGCCGATACTTGGGAGAAGACGAGCATGCACCAATCCACCATCCCGCAATTGTTTCCGGTTTGCAGGCACGTATTATGGGAATGCGTCTCCCTCAGCGGAAGGGCGGCACGGCAGCAACCATCATCCCGTCGGTGGGCTGTCCCATGGGGTGCAACTTCTGTGCCACGTCTGCTTTTTTTGGCGGCAAAGGAAAGTTTATCAATTTTTACGAGACCGGCGATGAACTGTTTGACGTGATGTGCGGGATCGAATCTGAGCTCAAAGTACATTCCTTCTTTGTGATGGACGAGAACTTCCTGCTTCACCGTACGCGTGCCATGCGCTTGCTGGAACGCATGAAGCAGGCCGGCAAGAGCTGGGAGTTTTCGGTCTTCTCTTCCGCCAATGCCATCCGCAAATACACCATGCTGGAACTGACGGAACTCGGCGTTTCTTGGGTATGGATGGGTTTGGAATCTTCCAAGTCCGGCTATAGTAAGCTGCAGGGCACGGACATGAGGCAACTCACCCGGGAGCTTCGCGAACACGGCATCCGAGTACAGGGATCGACGATTATCGGACTCGAGCACCACACGCCAGACAACATCGTCGAGGAAATTGAATCAGCGGTTGGCTACCAGACCGACTTCCATCAGTTCATGCTCTACACGCCGGTTCCCGGCACGCCCCTTTACCAGGAAATGTCCGATCAGGGCCGTCTGCTGCCGGACGTTGACCTCGCCGATATCCATGGGCAGTACAAATTCAACTTCCGGCACGGCACAATCTCCCGCGAAGATTCCAAGACGTTCCTGGATTGGGCGTTCTGGCGTGATTTCGAGCGTAATGGACCGAGTCTTTATCGCATGTGCCAGACCATGCTGCAGGGCTGGCAGCGTTACAAGGATTACCCCGATCCACGCGTTCGTGAGCGGTTTGCGCGGCAAGTGAAGAAGCTGAGTGGCGCTTACAATGCGGCGCTTTGGGTGATGGAGCGAGAATTCAAGAAGGTCAATCGAAGCGTGAGTGAGCAGATTCACAAACTGCGCCGCGAAGTCGAGAAGGAATTCCCGGTCATCGCCCGCCTCACCGCCGCATCGCTGGGCCCTATCTTGTTGTGGTCCACACGCCGGGAGGAAAATCGGCTGGCGTCCGGACGCACGTACGAACCCCCTACCTTTGTCGAGCGCCGCAATTGGATTTCGGCTTCGTAGCCCTCCTGCCTGGTGGCCGTCTTTAACAGCGCCCATCCCTGGCAAGATCCCTAGATACCCCTACAAGGCTGGAGAGTTGCTGGCGAAAAATTGCCATTTCGCCAACAACCAAATCCTGAGTGTGCCAAAGTCTCCCGAAGTCCGCTTGTGGGACGCTGGAGCCTCCATTGGCGCTCGTCGCCGATTGCGGGCGGATGACGGCCTACTCGCAAGCCATTCCGGTCCGGAAGTCCTCTTCCAGGGAAATTCGATTTCGTTATCCACTTTGACTGAATGATCGGCTACTAAAAACAAGACCGAATCGGACTGAAGAAAAAGAGCGGTTGACGCAAGACGACGTGTCTCCAGATTTGTCCATTGCGTCAGCAAGCCTTTTCTGCTGCAGATTTACCTTAAAAACCCCGTTGTAAGATGCACCAAAGGCAAACGTATTTTCATCTCATAAGGCTTCCAACTTCCAGCCGAGACATAATCGGCGTTTGTTCAATCACTCTTTAGATTCAACCCCGCCCAATGTGCGGCGTGCCGTGTTCGAGACTCTCTCGCAACAAACCCACCCGCCTCACCCCTTTCGACGTACGCACCGACCGCCTCTTCTGATTTGCCCTAAATCTGAAACGGACTTATGTTCTCGGCTGTGACGCGGGAGATTTACTCAACCCGAGTCGCAGAAGAGGAATCCGTATGAAATTGTCGAGTTGGGGAAAGAGACGGCAGCGTTTCGTTCTCGCCTTTCTTTTGAGCATTTTTGTTATCCAGGTCTTTCCGCTGGTGTCCTACGCGCAAAACCTTGGCGGCGCCCCCGCCACGGGCAAGGCGGTGCTCGGTCAAACGGCGGCCCAGCCGGAAGGCACCGTTTTGAACCTGGTGAACTGGGTAGGTAACGTCATCGCGCCCGTGGGCGCTGCGCTGGCCGTGGTCATGGCGGTGGTCGCCTATTCACAAGGCCGCGGCGTGGCGCGCTGGGCAGTCACCGCGGGCGGGCTGCTGGTAGTTTCCGGCCTCACACGACTAATCGAATTCTGGATTCAAAACGGCACAGCGGGTGTGCCGTAAGAAAACCGGAGTGCTCAACCCATGACGTTGCCGCAAATCATTGTCGATCTGATGAAGCTGCTGTTCGATATGGCAGTGCCGGCTGCCATCTGCACAATGGTGCTGGCGGGGATTGCTTTGCGGCAGGAGGGCGG
>JAYTQD010000010.1:0-5619 GCA_043746935.1 Acidobacteriaceae bacterium
GTAGCCGCTTCCGCCGCCCAGCATGGCAGGACAGCGGCTCAAAATCCGTGACCACGAGATCAATCTTTTTTTCGTCAATGAGGTCTTTCAGGCGAGCAACACTCGCCGCGGTCTTCCGGGCGGTCAGCAGATTCTTCGCGATCGTACGCTGGTAGCGCACCTGGTTGTTCACATACTCAATGTGCCAACCAGAGATTTCGGTGACGTCGAAATCCTTGCGCAGATTAGTGAGGCCGCGGTCGAACGAGACGACATGCACGGCATGGCCCCGCCCAATCAGATGGGTAATCACTTCCTTGGCGCGCGTCGAGTGTCCCGCGCCTTCGCCGTTGACGCCGTAGAGGATGTTGGCCATGGATGTGCTTTGAGGGAGTATATCGTGGGCGAAAGCCCCGCCCTGTCGCTGAAGAACGCGACAAGGACGGAGCACCCGGAAATTATTTGCCCTACTTTTCCCAAACAGAACTCAAAAACAAATACCGCTCCCTCAAGTCATCCTTCTGCGCTTCCGGATGTTCGGTCAGATGCATCACCTGCCACCCGCTGGACGCTCCGTAGGTGGGCCACTTCGGAAGGCCATCGCCGTTAGGATCGCTGGTGCGAGCAAAGTTCGTCCAATACCTCTGCATGCGTGCGCTCAGTTCTCGGTCTTCCGGCATCCATCCCACGTGGGCTTTGGAATCGAGTTGGCCAAACACATATTCAATCTCGGCCGAGTGGTGGGCGCTTCGTTTCGATCCGTTTGGGCCGCCGGGCAGGCCAAGATCCCAGCGATAGCGATAAACCGGCTGCTTGCCGGTGGTGGACTGGGCTTCCAACCACCTCCAGGTAGACCAGGCAATAAACTTGTCGCCCTCGAAATCCTGCAGGGAACGTTGCGCCTGCGCCTCGCTTGCCGACGGATACAGGCGCAGGAATACATCCGTTTTTTCGCCAAATTCTTTCCGCGCGGTTTCCTTGAGCCAGTATGCCATCGGCGTTTTGGAAGGGTCGACGCCGCCTTCATCGTGATTCCATCCCGCCAGAAGTGGAACATCATTCTGCTTGCCCGCCGCAAAGGTCGCGGGAACGGACTGCGGCAGAAAATACCCGTCGACGTCCGCGCTAAAAGCGAAATTATCGTCTACTCCGGGCTTAAAGAATGCATCGATCAGCTTTTGCGCGGGCACAGCGCGCAGTTCTGCTAGCGTCTCGACCTTCAAGGTCGAAGATGCCAGCTTCGCGTCTTTGGTTTCGCGATCCGCCAGCGGGTCGAACGCCAGCCCGCTCTTGGAAAATGCGCCCCCGCTTTCGCCAATGGCTTTATGGAACAAACCTTTTGACAACGGAGACGCCATGAGCGCGCTCACCGAAAATGATCCCGCGCTTTCGCCAAAAATCGTAACGTTCCCCGGATCGCCGCCAAACTGCGCGATATTCTCCTGCACCCATTGCAAGGCTGCCACCTGATCCAGCAGGCCGTAGTTGCCCGCGGAATTCCGTCCCGACTCTTTCGCCAGTTCCGGATGCGTAAAAAATCCGAAAATGCCCAGGCGATAGTTCATGGATACGACCACCACGCCTTGTTGGGCAAGCACGGAACCATCCTGTCGCTGTTCCGAGGTGCCGCCCGCCTGGTAACCGCCTCCATAAATCCAGACCATGACGGGAAGCTTTGCGGGAGATGCCTGAGTTGGTACCCAGACATTCAACGACAGGCAATCCTCACTGCCTCCTGGGTCGCGGAAAACCATGTCGTCAAAGACCGGCGCTTGCATACAACGCGCTCCGAATTCCGTAGCTTTGCGCACCCCGGTCCACTTGGCCGCTGACACTGGCGGTTTCCAGCGCAGGTCGCCCACCGGCGGCGCGGCATAAGGAATTCCAAGAAAGGTTTTTACAGGGCCAGAGTCTTTGCCCTCCACCGTGCCCGCCGAGGTCTTGATTTGTAGCGTCGCCTGCGTGGTCGAAGACTGTGCGCATAAAGGCAACGCCGTGGCCAACACGCCGAATAAAACCAGTGACCGAGGAAGTACTTGCATAGCAGAGCGATCCTTTTCGTCCAGCAAGATTATTTGGGACTCGCGCCAAAGACCGGATTGTATACGGAAATATGGCTCGCTGAGCCAAAGGGTTCCTGCCCGGCCAGCCAGTTCGCATCAAAAATCACTGCCGATCATCTAAACTAAGTAAGCCTATGAATCTAACCGTTTATTCCTCCCCCTGGTGTCCCGACTGCCGCGTAGCCAAGCGCTTCCTGACCAAGCACAACCTGCCTTTCACCGAGATCGACATCGAGTCCACCCCGGGCGCTGCTGAAGAGGTCATTAAGCGTACCGGTAAGCGCGCCATCCCGCAGTTCGTCATCGATGGCGAATGGGTGCAGCCCTACCGCCCGGGTGAGGGCTTTCTGTACGAGGAAATGTCAAAGCGGTTGGGTGTAAGTATTGATGATTAAACGACTTAGCCTTTACTTCACAGAGACCCATGCCTTCCGTACCGTAGCCGTGTGACTCGCGGTCTGGGATGATGACTTATGCCCTTTACGGGCACAGGGCCAATCATGCCGGACATCGACGAGCAGCATCAAAAATCGCATTGGAAGTCCCCACACTGGCCTACTCTCGTCGCAGCCTTGTTGGCGGTCGGCCTGGTGGCAACCGTCGCCGCCCTTATTCCGCACTATTACCACCCAGTTAACCCGCTCAACAGCGAAGTAGCTAAGTTGACAACAGAAGTCAACGAACTTCGCCAAGAGCAGGAAATGCCCAGCCTCGTCCTGAACCGCTACAGAGGCTCGATTTGCTACATTTTTGGCGTCTATCGCGTAGGTTTCTCCAACAACCCGCTATCATCCCTCCGGGCGCGCGTTGCAGGGACCGGTTTTGTAGTCGCCGACGGCCTTCTGGCGACCAATCGCCACGTGGCCGAGCCCTGGTACGGAGACCCTGAAGCCGAGGCTCTCATCCAGCGCGGCGCTACCGCCAAGCTGGAAAAGCTCCTAGCCTATTTCCCGGAAATGGCCACGCCCATCGATATTGATCCAGTAGTGGTCTCGCCGCTCCACGATCTGGCGATCGTGCATATGGGCAGTGCCCCCGACGGCAGAAAGTTCCCGCCGCTCCCGCTAGCCGACCAATCCGGCACCCCTGGAGAGCTGGTCACGGTCATTGGCTATCCCATGGGGGTAGCAGGCATGGTGGCAAAGTCGCCTCAGGTGGTCTACGAGCGTCTAGCCTATCGCCACGATGACGCCAGCGCAGCCAGCGAGCTGGCTGCGCTGTCCCTGATACGCCCCTCGGCCACCTACGGCCATCTGGGAGACGTTGTGGGCAGCAAGCTGGTCTATGACGCCCCCACCGCCCACGGAGGCAGTGGAGGCCCGGTTTTCGATTCCCACGGCCACGTAATCGGCATCAACACCGCCTACATGGACGGCTTCTCCGGCGGCACTCTCGGCATCTCCGTAGTCGCCCTCAAGCCCCTCATCGCTGTAGCTCAACAAACCCAGTAGCGCCTTACCCTATCTCTCTATCCAGCTGAAGCCGCCCGGCCCCGCGCCACCGGACGCAGCGCCTTCCGTACTACGGAAGAAAGCTGAGGCCCGCCCTCCGCTATTTCCCAAAGATGATGCTCCGCCAAATCCCCCAAAACGCGAGACCCCTTCCCCGTAAGGGCCACCAAAACCTCGCGCCGGTCCCCAACTTCCCGCTCCCGCCGTACATACCCGGCAGCAGCCAAACGGTTCACCAATTCCACAGCACTGTGATGTTCAATCTGTAACCGTTCGGCGACCTCTCCAACATTGGGACGCACTCCGGCAGGCAATCCCTTAATGGCCAGAAGCACTTGATGTTGGCGAGGCTCCAAACCCAACATGCGGGCAGCAGCTTCGCCCGCATGCAAGTATCGGCGTATTTGGTGGCGAATTTCAGCCAAGCACTGAAATTCGACCAGGGTGAGAGAACGGCTTTTCATGGGCCGGATTATAAATGAGATTCCGTTCCATTTTTGCGGCAAAGTTCTGCTGGAGGCCCATATTTCCGGTATTTGCATTCCAAATATCAAGTGGCGACCTCGACAAGACAGCGCTCCTGTGCCATTGACGAGCGCCAAAGGTGCCATTCATTTGTCATAACATTCACCAGGAAGCGCGGCGGTTCTCCCGTCTGAATGCGGCGATCCCCTCCAACTAGCCTTGTGTGACCCACGCCATTTAGAATCTTGAGTTCTCCCAAATCTCTCCTCGTCAGGAGCCACCTTGATCCACCGTTACACGCGCCCCGAAATCGGCCGCATTTGGAGCGAAGAAAATCGCTTCCGTACCTGGCTGGCCGTCGAAATCGCCGCCACAGAAACTCTGGCAGAAGCGGGATGGGTTCCCAAGACCGCCGCCCGTACCATTCGTCAACGCGCCAACTTCAAGCTCGAGCGTATCCAGGAAATCGAAGCAGAAGTCCGCCACGACGTGATCGCCTTCACCACCGCGGTGTCGGAATTCGTCGGCCCCGATTCGCGCTGGTTTCACTATGGGCTGACCTCCAACGATGTTGTCGATACCGCGCAGGCTCTGCTCATCAAACAGGCTTCTGAGCTAATTGATGCCGGCATTGTGCGCTTAGCCGATGCGCTGGAACGCCGTGCCTGGGAATTTAAAGACACGCCGCAGATCGGACGCACTCACGGCGTACATGCCGAACCGATTACTTTCGGCCTCAAGCTGGCGAACTGGTATTCCGAAACCCAGCGCAACCTCGTTCGCTTTCGCCACGCTGCGGAAGACATGCGCGTCGGGAAACTCTCCGGGGCTGTCGGCACGCTGGCCCACTTAACCCCAGAGCTGGAAGAAAAAATCTGTGCCCGCCTCGGCCTCGAACCTGCCGCTATTTCCAGCCAGGTCATCCAACGCGATCGCCACGCGTTCTATCTCGCAACGCTCGCTGTCGTTGCATCCACACTCGATAAAATCGCCACCGAAATCCGCCACTTGCAGCGTACAGAAGTCCGCGAAGCCGAGGAATTTTTTTCCGAAAAACAAAAAGGCTCCTCCGCCATGCCGCACAAGCGAAATCCGATCACGTGCGAACAGATCAGCGGCCTGGCTCGGGTAATCCGCAGCAACGCGCAGGCGGGCTTCGAAAACGTGGCCCTCTGGCACGAGCGCGACATCTCACATTCGTCGGTCGAGCGCATCATTTTTCCCGACTCCACCATCCTGATGGATTACCTTCTCGCTAAGACCACGCAGCTCATCGAAACCATGTTCGTCTACCCAGAGCGCATGAAGGAAAATCTGGAAAGCACCGGTGGCCTCGTCTACAGCGGCCAGTTGCTGCTCGATCTGGTGGAAAGCGGTGTCTCCCGCGAAGATGCGTATCGCATGGTGCAGGCCCACGCCATGCGCTCCTGGAAGGAAGGCTTGAACTTCCGGCAGGAAATACTCCGCGACAAAAACATCACCAGCCGCGTTTCAAAAAAACAACTCGAACGAGCCTTCGACCTCACGCGTCAGTTGAAAAATGTGGATAAGATTTTTGCCCGCGTATTCAATAAGAAACCAACCCTTAAGAAGAAGACTAAACGGCGATAGCGAGCTGCGCAGAAGCCGACACCCTCCCCGCTACCGAAGGGTTCACAGGT
>JAYTQD010000011.1:0-5605 GCA_043746935.1 Acidobacteriaceae bacterium
TCGCAGGCTGTGGACGAACCGGAGTTGGGGGTGCTGCAAGCGGAGGATTCTTTGCCTCGTTGGCAGCAGCAGCAGGAATCGGCGCTGCGATGGATTCCAAAAGGGCCTGCGCCGGCGGCGGACCAGGCGACGGCGCGGATAGAGCACCTTCGAATCTCCGCGCATGGCTGCTTTTCTCCAGCTCAAAAACCCGCGCAGTCAACCCACGAACCGCATCCCGCAATTCTGCCAGCTCGTTCAGTACCTTGGAAGACTCATCCATAATGGGGGGGCGAATTGTAAGACGGTCGAATCTTATCGCATTCTCTGCCAAACTGGAGATGTTTTTACCGCGGTTGCCGGGTCTGCCCTATCAGGAGACATCATGAAATTCCACACCGAATATCTCACCTTCCACACCAGGAAACACCGCGAGTACATTCACATCACGCCACAAGTAGAGGCAGCCGTGAAAAAGAGCGGCGTGGCCGAAGGCATGGTCCTGGTTTCCGCCATGCACATCACGGCCGGAGTCTACGTGAACGACACGAAAGCGGCTTGATCGAAGACATCGACAAATGGCTGGAAGAATTGGCGCCGTTCCGCAAAGACTATCAGCATCACAATACCGGCGAGGGCAATGGCGATTCCCACCTCAAAGCGCTGCTCGTCCACCATCAAGTGATCGTGCCCATCACCAAATCGCGGCTCGACCTGGGAACCTGGCAGCGTGTTTTTTACCCGGAATTCGACGGCCAGCTCGACAAGCGCGTCATCCTCAAAGTCATGGGAGAGTGACCCAAAATCCCCAAAAACGGGGGGGACCCACATAAGCGCCAACTTTAGCAGTGCCAGGGAAGGAGGGTATCCTCCCGGCTCGTTTCTGAGCGATAGCTTCCGAGTTGCCGACGAATCACCCGGAACCGTTTGTCCGTCGCGGAAATCACCAGAAGCGAAAAACCTGAGTGGACACGTCCTAAAAATGGAACAATCTCTGGGCATTACCGTGGGCAATTTTCATACGGTCGGGGTCGCTGATGCTGGCCTGGTCGAACCAGTCCTTCGCCTCGACCATGTCCTCAAATGGGTAGTCCACCGAGTACAGAACGCGGTCCGCTCCAACTTCGAGAATCACATTGGTCAGCGCCTGCGTGCGGAAATTGCCGCTGGTAGTTATGTAGAAATTCTCACGCAGATAGTGGCTCATCGGCAGCTTCGCTTTCGGAGTACCGCTACCCCTGGATATGCGATGGTCCACGCGCCAGATGCCGAACGTCAGCCCTTCGCCAAGGTGGCCGAGGATCACTCTAAGTTTGGGATACTCATCGAACAGCCCGCTGGCCATCAGGCGAAGCGCGTGAATCGAAGTTTCGACCGCAAATCCCCACGGCGAGCCGGCGAGCCACGGGTACCCTTCGTACGCCTGCTGGCGGGTGATCAGGGGAGCACGAGGATGGAGATAGAAGGGCACATCGAGCTCCTGGACTGTTGCCCAGAACGGACGGTATTGCGGCAGATCATAAAAAACGGCCGAATCCGCTTCGCCGACCTGCGAGAATCCATTGACCAACGCGCCACAGAAGCCCAGTTCCCTAACACAACGTGTCAATTCACGAGCGGCCGCCTCAGGATCCTGCAATGGCAAAGCCGCGAAGCCTTTCATGCGTTTGGGGTACTTTACGATGTGTTCGGCCAAATAGTCATTCATTCGCCGTGCTAAATCGATAGCCTGCGAAATGTTAGGGATAGCCTGAATCCCAGCCGCGACGTGCGAGAGGATACTGATTTCGACACCACCGCGGTCCATCTCCGCGATGCGTCCGCTGCCCACGTCGAGGACCTTCTGCCGAAGTTCGGGCGTTGGAAGATCTCTTATCGCGTAACTTGTGTCGGCGGTTTCGGGAAGTACAAAGTGTTCTTCCAGCGCAATTTTACCTGTAATTGGCGCCGAGTCAGGTCTAGCCGTGTCCACAGCATTCCCGGCTACGGGCGTCGCATTTGCTGCGTTGGCATCCCCGAGAAGTCCTGCGGTCGCCAAGGCCGCTGAACTAAGTTCCAAGAACCCGCGTCTCGTGATCTGATTCCTTCGATCAATTGTTTCCATGCGGGATCTCCTTCTTGAGCCAGAAAACAACCCAAAGTCTATACCAACTTACAATTTGGGTGGACCAGTCGTAGCTTCCATCGATTGGGGGCGAAAGACGGGCAACTCGGAATTAATTCTTAAGTTAGCGCTTATGGGGGGGGACCCCCTGCCGGAAATGCGCGCGCAAAGCACCCACAAGATGCAAAACGTTTCACTTTTTATTTTTGCTGCAAATATAGAAAGTGAAAAGCTTTGCATCTTTTTCGGGATTACAGCCAGCAGACCCTAGTCGCTGACGCGTTGCGAGAACTGCCAAAAATTGCGTAAGATCGCTGCACGAATCACGAGGAAACCCATGCCCGAAGAACTGCACGAAATGCACGAGCACGCCGAACACGCCCACCACGACCCTAGTCTCGCGCCCGCGACCTTGACCATGGCCATCCTGGCCGTTCTGGTGGCCATCGCTTCCCTGCTCGGACACCGCGCCCACACGGAAGAAATCTTGCTACAGAACAAAGCGACCGATCAGTGGGGCTTCTACCAGGCCAAGAACATTCGCTTGCATCTCGACGAGGCTGTGGCTTCCCTCATGGCCATTGTGGAAACGAAAAACGCTGAAGAGGCCACCAAGCTCCGGGGAAAATACTCCACCGAAGCCGAGCGCTACCGTGACGAACTGAAAGAAATCCAGACGGAAGCGAAGAAGCTGGAAGACGAAATCCGAGGCGCAACCGAACGCGCCAACCGCTTCGATCTGGGCGAGGTCTTGCTGGAGATTGCGTTGGTGGTCACGTCCATTACTTTGCTGACACGCCGCAAGACTTTCTGGTACCTGGGGCTGGTCTGCGCCGCCGTAGGTCTGGCATCCGCAGCCAGTGGGCTCGTGATGCACTAGCAAAATAGGCAGCGAAATTCACGCGTGTTTTGCCTGCGTTCCGTTTGGCCGGCACTCAACAACAATCTATTTTTGTCAGGGGTGGATGATGACTCGTGGATCTAACACCTTGGCACCCACCGTGACGTTGTATTTGTAAGGACCAGTGGCACCTGATTGGATCGCACCTGACGGAGCACTGGGTCCGCTGAATTCGCTTTGCGCGAATGGAGAGCCTGCAGCGAAGTTAATTTGGAACGGAATGTTTGAACTCATCCACTTGCACTGTTCGCCCGTAGTCGACAAAAGGGCACAGTCGACCGGGTTCACGGTAGGATTACCTTGCGAATCCACCCCAACTGTAATCAGTTTCACGGAAGGACCACCGCCCGGGGAACTCATGGTTCATCTCCTTGTAACGTACCCCTGGCACGATTACTACCGTGCCAGTTTCTGGAATTGTAACTCAGAAGCCAAAGGACGGAAGATGGGGTCGTCGCGAACCAGGTAGGCGGAGACACCGAGGCTTCTGGCTTTCTCCAAAGCGGAAAACGCTGCCGGATTGTGCCCCAGCTGAACCTCCACCTTGGCGCGCTCCAGACTCAGCTCGGCATCGTTCGGGGCCAGCTGGAGGGCTTTTTGCAAGTAGGTGGATGCCTCGCCTTTTTCCTGGAGCATGGCATGGTACAAGGCCAGCGCGGAGAAGGCCCGGGAGTCCCGAGGATTCACGCGGACGCGCTCCAAGGCAAGAGCAATGGCGCGGTGATAGGTCTCGACGGCGCGGTCCCGCTCTCCGGGAGCCCAATAGTAGGCCTCCGCGAGGTTACCCCAGGCCTCATACGCCAAGTCGTTTTCTCCAGCGCGAATTGCTTCTTGATAAGCCAGCGCCGCATCCTCAAAACTACCCTGATAGAAATAGGCGGTGGCGAGATTCGAATAGGCATCAAGCGTGGGGTTGATGTCGACAGACCGGCGCAACTGCGGGATGGCATCGGCATACCGCCCTTGCAACAAATACACCCCCCCGAGATTGTTGTAGCCCTGGAAGCTATCCTGGGCAACAGCAATCCAGGCCGTGTACATGCGGGCGGCGTCATCGTACCGCGCCTGGTGGTAGTAGAAACCGCCGAGCCATGCGTAGCCGGCCCAGTATTGCGGACGCAGATGAACGGCCTTCTGAAAAGTTTGTTCCGCCTCGCCCGTCCGGCCCAGACTCTCATAGGCAGCGGCCAAACCCCGGAAGGCATCGTCATTAGTCGAGTCCACGGCAAGAGCACTCTGGAATTCCTCCACAGCCTTTTCATACTCGCCGGTGCCGTTGTACACCACGCCCAGACATACGTGGCCGTTGGCAAGGTTGGCGGCTTGCGACTCGGCTTTCTGACAGCTTGTTAATGCCTTCGCAACCCATTGCCGATCACGCGTGCGCCCGTACTGATGCCAATACGCTTCCCCGAGTCCGGCTGACGCCTGTGCATAGCGCCCGTCGAGCTCCAGAGCACGCTGAAAGGCATCGATGGCGCCGTCCAGATTTCCTGGCTTCTCGTAGTCCTGCAAAAATCCACGTCCGCGCAGGTAGTAATCGTAGGCTGCTGGTTGAGCTGTTCCACTCACCATGAGAGCGGTTCGATCATTCGGCCGCAACTCGATGCCCAGCATGCTCACAATGCTCTCGACGAGCCGGTCCTCCAACGACAGTGGGCCGCTCACATCGTCGACCGTCACGGTGTCCGCATGAACCTGCCTCCGCGTAGAGGTGTCCACCAGGCTGTAGCTGACACGGATGCGGTGATCCGATTGTGACAGGCTTCCTTCCAGCGCGAGGTTCGCGCCGAATACCTTGCGAACCTGTTCCGCATCCTGCACCGATTCCGCGCGAATTTCCCGGGGGCCCACGATCTCGACGGGATAGCCTGCCGTGAGCTGGGCGAGGCGGACGGCCAGAGTGTCCGTGACGCCATCGCTGAAGGCCCTGCTATTGGCATCCCCTGACGCCGGGGCAAACGGAAGAACAGCAAGAAAGACTCGCCGCGTCGGCTGCCGTCCTCGTAGCCATTTCTGTACTGGAGGCGACTTGTAGGTTCCGAGCGAAAGACCTGCGCCTAGAATGCTGGCCAGGGCCGGGATTAAGATCCTTTTCCACAGCGGCGAAGGCGCCCAGCTGGGTAGTATGAGTTCTGGATGCGAGTTGGTTTGGTGGACATAGCGCAAGTCCTGAAGCAGCTCACGGGCCGTGGCGTACCGCGCTGCCGGGGCTTTGGCCAGCATCTTACTCACGATCTCCTGAAGATCGACCGGCACACTGGGATTCAACGAACGGATCGGAGCTGGGTTCTCTCTGCGAATCCGGTCGCACGTCGCCAGGAAGCTACCTGCCTGAAACGGGTGACGCCCGGTCAGAATTTCGTAAAAAACGACACCCAAGGAAAAAATATCCGCGCGACCGTCCGGCGCGATTTCCATGAGAACTTCGGGGGCCATGTAAGCGGGCGTACCCGCAAACGTTCCTGCGCGGTCGATGGTTGTGGTCTCGTCACCGTGCGGCAGGTTCTTGGCCAGACCAAAGTCCAGGATCTTCACCTGTCCGGTAGGGGTCAGCATGATGTTTTCGGGCTTGATATCCCCATGCACGACGCCCGCGAGGTGGGCGGCCACCAGCGCCG
>JAYTQD010000012.1:0-2100 GCA_043746935.1 Acidobacteriaceae bacterium
CCCGCGCCTCCATATGTTCTATTTTCTTACGTAGTTTCTTATGTAGTTCGGGACGGGGATTTTTGTGTCGAGTTCCCCGTCTGGAACCGGCGTGCCAGGGACCACGGGTAACGGTAAGATGCCGGCCCAGGTTGGGTAGGACATGTCTTCGGCGTCGTCGATCACCGGGCCTTGGCGGACTTTGGCGGAGAATTCCTGGATTGGAAGACGCAGAACCGTTGTGGCTTTGAGTTCGCGCTCGTTGGGGAAGCGGGAGTCCTGCCAGCGTCCGGGGATGATGTGTTCGGAGAGCAGGCGAAGGGCTTCGAGTTTTTCTGCGGGGTCGTCGATGAGGGTGGCTTGGCCGAGGATCACCACCGAGCGGTAGTTCATCGAGTGGTTGAAGATGGAACGGGCAAGGACGAGTCCATCGAGAAGCGTGACGGTGACGCAGACGGGGATACCCTGGTTCACTTCCTTCAACATACGGCTGGCGGCTGAGCCGTGGATGTAGAGCACATCGCCATTGCGACCGTATCCGGTGGGGATGACAAAGGGCTGGCCGTTTTGGACGAAGCCTGCGTGGCAGATGAATCCGGCGTCGAGGATTTTGTAGACAGCATCGCGGTCGTAGACACCGCGTTCGTGCTCGCGGATCACGCGGGTACGCTGGGTGGAGGGGTCAGACATGTGAGGAGCTCTCCGGGGAATCGTTAAGAGTGGACAGCGAGTAGAGAGATTTTAGCAGGCGGATGATTTCGGCAAATATTTCGCGGAGCATGTGGGTCCGAAGTAGACCCGGGCTTCCGCACTTTTTCTCAAGAGCAAAATTTTTGGTGCTGTTCCAGAATAAAATGGTCGGTCATGCCGGCTAAGTAGTCGCAGATGATGCGGGGCAGCACGTCTTGTTTGGATTTTTCGCGATATGCTGGCGGCAGATCGCTGGGGCGTCGCATCCAGTGGGCAAAGAGTTCGCGGACTACGCGCTCAGCTTCTTCTTTTTCTGGTTCGAGCGCCTTGCTGAAGTAGAGGTTGGCGTGCAGGAATTCCTTGCAGGCGAGGCGGTCGCGCTCGATGCCTTCGTTAAAAGCGACAAGGCGGGTGGGATGCCGGCGGACATCTTCCACACTTCGAACTCCGGTGGCGCTCAAGCGCGCCGTTGTGCCTTCAATGAGTCCCGTCACAAAGCGATTGAGAAGCCGCTTGAGGGTTTCGTTGAATTTGAGTTTCTCTGGAGCATCGGGATAAAGAGCCTCCACTTCGTGAAAGAACGCTTCGAATACGGGTAGCCCTGCACGAACCGTCTTCAGCGTGAGCAAGTGCGCTTCGAAGCCATCGTCGAGATCGGCGGTGTCGTAGGCGATTTCGTCGGCTAGGTCAATCAATTGCGATTCGAGCGGCGGGCGCTGCTCGAGAAGATACTCGGCTAGTTCGGGATGTTCCTTCGCGGAATAGTCATGGGAGTGCTTGATGATGCCTTCGCGAACCTCAAACGTTAGGTTCAGACCGCGGAACGCCGCGTAGCGCATTTCGAAATCTTCCACGATACGCAAGGCGTGCAGATTGTGATCGAAGATGAGCCCGTGTTCGCGCATGGCGGCGTCGAGCGCGCGTTCGCCGGCGTGGCCGAAGGGTGGGTGGCCTACGTCGTGAACCAGGGCTAGAGCCTCGACCAAATCCACATTCAGGCCGAGTTGCCCGGCGATGGTGCGCGCGATTTGGGCGACTTCCATGGTGTGGGTAAGGCGGTTGCGGAAGTGGTCGGAATAGCGGCGGGTGAAGACTTGCGTTTTGGCTTCAAGGCGGCGGAACGCGCGGGCGTGGACCACGCGGTCGCGGTCGCGCTGAAAGTCATTGCGGTAGGGATGCGGCGGCTCGGGGTAGCGTCTGCCTCGGGAGGTTTCCACGCGCACGGCGTAGTCGGCCAGCATGGGGTGAGTTTAGCAGGTGTGACAGATAGACCAACGAGTGGCGCTGATCTCCCAGGACGTGGGCGATACGGGCAGATATATCGCTCACAAAACACAAAAAAGTGAGCGATAACAAGATTCTGTTATCGCTCACAGGCTTGACTCGTGGGTTTATCTCAGGCTACGGAACCACAGCTGTCGAAACGCTGAC
>JAYTQD010000013.1:0-5603 GCA_043746935.1 Acidobacteriaceae bacterium
CTGGCTTCGTCTGTTTCGGGAGTGGAATCATGCAAGCCACGCGGGGGTTCGGGCAGGAATGCAATCGCTGCGGCTAAAAGCAGGCCGGGCGCCCCTGCCAAATAAAAGGGCGCGCGCCACCCATAGACTTCGCCGATATGGCCACCCGCTAGATAGCCGAGTGCCGTGCCCACAGGAATCGCCAAATAAAAAATGCCAAGAATACGTCCTCGCTGGGACTCGGGAAACAGATCTGCAACCAGCGTGGGAGCTAGGATTCCGAAGCTAACTTCACCAATTCCCACAATTGTGTGCCGGATCAGCAACGTCGAGAAGCTGTGCGTAACAGCCGTCAACATCGTGGCGGCACTCCACAGTACGGCTCCCGCCACCACAATCCATTTGCGAGAATAGCGATCCGCCAGCGGCCCCATCACTGGCGCGGCTACCATGTAAACCCAGAAGAACGCGGTCGTGACCAGGCCCATATCCGCGTTGCTACGGTGGAACTCGTCCTGAATTTGCGATTGCACCGCGGACAGAACCGACCGGTCCATATAGTTGAGCAGATTCAGCGCTGTCAGGAGAAAAAGCGCGGTGCGCGGAAAGTAGCTTTTGGAGGTCATGAATTGCCGAGACTATAGCACGCTGGAAGCACGCTAGCGGGCGCGGCGTTTCCCCCGGGGGCGCGGCCAACGAGCGACGACTCGCGTCGCGATGCCTCCGCGAGGACGAAAATCGCCTTCGACTTCCGCCGAGACCGGACGCGCGTGGCGGACTACATCTTCTAAAACCTGGTTGACGATGTTCTCTTGAAAGATGCCAAGGTTGCGGTACGCGAGCAAATATTCCTTGAGCGACTTCAGCTCCAGGCAAAGCTTATCGGGGACGTAGCGAATACAGAGCTCGCCGAAATCCGGCAGTCCGGTTTTAGGGCATACGGAAGTGAATTCGGGGACGTCGACCACGATCTCATAGCCAGGAAACTGATTGGGCCAAGTTTCGATGTCGGGAAAGTTTGCGTCCAGGCCGGATTTGGCGTGGTCGGCAGTGTAGCGAGGAGTCTTGGGCATCGTGGGTTATTCTAAATAGTAAGGGCATGGCTACGCCAATCGACCGTGAAAGAACGCGAATGCCAAAAGGTGCATCTAAACAGAGTAAGTGTGGTTTGCTATGTGCGATTTGGCGGCGGGATGGTAACTTAGGGGCTGCAATTTTGGACGGATCAAATTGAATACGAAGGCAAACAGTACGAATGGCAGCCGCTGGTTCCTGCTGGCCGCGACCCTTCTCGCGCTGGTGTTGATTTGGTATTTTTCCAGCCGCAAAGCAACGCTGCCGGTGCGAACGGCAACGGTGGAACGCGGAACGATTCGCAGCCAGATTTCCACTAACGGCAAGATTGAACCGGTCAAGAATTTCGAGGCGAGGGCTCTGACTGCTGGAACAGTGCGGCGGGTTTTCGTCCACGAAGGACAGCACGTTCAGAAGGGACAACTGCTCTTAGAGCTTGAGGATGCGGATGCGCGCACACAAGCAGCGCACGCGGTGGCACAGCTTCGTTCGGTTGAGGCCGACGAAAGCGCTATTCGGAATGGCGGGACGCACGAAGAGGTTATGACCACGGAGGCGGAACTGGCGAAAGTGCGGACCGACCGCGATATGGCGCAGCGGAATCTGGACGCAGTTCGCCGCTTGAATGAAAAAGAAGCGGCATCGCTGGGAGAGTTGCGAGAGGCGGAGAACCAGTTAGCTCGTGCGTCTGCTCAGGCTGGCTTGTTGGAAGAGAAACGGAAGAATCGGTACTCTGCGCCGGAAGTAGCTCGAGTTCAAGCGCAAGCTTCCGAGGCGCGGGCATCGGTGGCGGCGGCGCATAGCCTGCTCGCGAAATCCAACATCCGCGCACCGCAAAGTGGGATTGTGTACGCGCTGCCTGTGCGCGAGGGCACGTATGTCTCCGCAGGCGATCTGCTTTTGGAAGAAGCGGACCTCACAAAAGTACTGATCCGCGCGTTTGTAGATGAACCCGATGTGGGGCGGCTGCATGCGGGACAACGTATTGAGATTACCTGGGATGCGCTGCCTGGGCGCATTTGGCAAGGGACCGTAACAGTGGTGCCGGCATCACTCAAGATGCTGGGCACGCGCAACGTGGGAGAGCTGACTAGCGTCGCTGACAATGCAGATTTGGCCTTGCTACCCAATGTGAATGTGGGCGTGGCTATCATTACGGTGGAACACCAGAACGCACTCTACGTGCCACGGGAAGCGTTGCGGCAGGACGGTGGCGGCAAGCCTTATGTGTTCGACGTGGCTGGGGATTCGCTGGCGCGGCGGGAAGTGACTACTGGCATTGCGACGCTGACTCAGATGGAAGTACAGGGTATTCCGGAAAAGACACGGGTTGGGTTGGGAACAACAAACGGCAAACCGCTTGTGGATGGCGCCACGATCAAAGTGGTGAATTAATGAGACTCCATTCGTTGGTTGTGTTCTCAATTCTGAATGTTTTACTCGCGGCCTCCTCTTTGGCGCAAACGCCGGAAACGCTGCTGGCGGAGGGCAAGGCCGATGCTGCGATTACGGCTTTGCAACAACGCGTGGGAGGATCGCCCAAAGACGCCGAGGCGCACCACTTGCTCTGCCGGGCTTACTACTCGATTCAGGACTGGGATCGCGCCATCTCTGCGGGTGAGAAGGCGATTGGATTGGCTCCCGAGAAAAGCAACTACCATCTATGGCTGGGGCGCGCCTATGGCGAAAAGGCTGATGCTTCCAGTTTTTTTTCTGCAGCTGGACTGGCAAAAAAAACTCGGGCATCGTTTGAGCGGGCGGTGGAGCTGGACGGAAGCAACGTTGCGGCTCGATCCGATTTGGCGGAGTTCTATATGGAAGCTCCAGGCATCCTGGGCGGAGGGCAGGACAAGGCGCGCGGGCAAGCGGACGCGCTCCTGAAGATTTCTCCTGCCAAGGGACACTGGGTGCTGGGGCGATTGGCGGAGAAAAATAAAGACAGCGGCACGGCCGAACGCGAATACAAAGCTGCGCTCGACGCTACTCACGGGGCGGCGGATGGCTGGCTGGATCTGGCGATTTTCTATCGGCGCACTGGACGCATGGCGGAATTGGACAATGCCATCGAGAAGTTGAACGCAGCCACTTTGAAAAACCCGGATGTACTTGTGGACGCGGGCATCACCCTTTTGCGTTCCGAGCACAATCTTCCCATGGCCGCACAATTACTCAAGCGCTATCTGGCGGGAAAAACGGTGGAAGACGCACCGGCGTTTCGAGCTCATACATTTCTGGGAACGGTATATGAAAAACAAGGAAACAAACAAAGTGCAGCTACGGAATATCAGGCTGCGCTGGCGCTTGCCTCGACTTACAAGCCCGCGCGGGACGGGCTGAAGCGGGTTGGCGCGTAGTTGAATTTTCTTCGAGGCTCACGACACGCTTGATCTACCTCCAGTTTCGCTCGCAAGCCTCGATCAATATCAAAGCATTTCACCCAAAGGTGCTCCCAAATGAGGGACTTACTTGTGCGCTCGCTGAGAACTGTCTCATTTAGCTTTCTACTTCTGTTGGGCGTTGTCTCGCCGCTCGTTGCCGAGCCACTCACCTTGCGGCACGCCGTGGAACTTGCGCTCACGCACGGAACGACTGCGGCTATCGCGGCAGCGGATGAACGCAAAGCCGATGCTGCCTACCGCGAGGCGCGTAACAACTATGTGCCCGTGTTCGTGCTGGGGTCAGCTCTCGGCAAGTCGTTCGGCTTTCCGTTGAGCCTGGAGGGATCTGCGCCATCGATTGTGAACCTCAACACGCAGTCGGCCTTGTTTAATCCCGCGCTGCAACAATTTGTGAAGGCAGCGAAAGCTGAGAGCAACGCCGCCGCATTAACTGGTAAGGATAGGCGGGCACAGGTGATTCAGGAAACCGTGCTGAACTATCTGGAGTTGGCGCAATGGGAGAAACAGATTCAGCAACTGCAGAAAGACACTGACGATTCGAGCAAAATGGAAAGCGCGATTGAGGAGCGTATCCACGAGGGTGTGGACAGCGCGATGGAGCGCAACAAAGCGAAGCTGGTGACGGCCCGCATCCGACTGCGGCTTTCCCAAGCGCAAGGATCGGCGGATGTACTGCGATTGAAGCTTTCCCAAATGACTGGCGTGGCTGCTGCCTCAATTGAAACAGCGCCTGATTCGATTCCGGCGCTACCTACGAGTGCGCCGGAAACCGACGCGACGGCATTAGCATCGAGCAATTTCGCAGTAGCCAGCGCGGAAGAACATGCGCGCGCACAGTATTTACGCGCGAAAGCGGAACACCGGACGATGTGGCCGTCGGTTGATTTTGCGGGACAGTATGCGCGGCTGGCCAAGTTCAACAACTATGATCAATTCTTCGCGCACTACGAAGCTAACAACGGAAGCATTGGAGCTGTCATGCGCTTTCCGTTCTTAAACTTCTCACAACGGGCGCGGGCGGAAGGTGCGGATGCCGACGCGCTCAAGGCAAAGAAAGAGGCCGAGGCGGCCAAGGATCAGGTTTCGGCGGAACTGCTCCAGCTTCAACGTACGGTGCAACAGCTCTCCGCTGCGCGCGACGTGGCGGAACTGGAGTATCAGATTTCCCAATCACAACTGGAAGCTGTGGAGATTCGCGTGCAATCGGCGACAGCTACGTTCCACGATCTCGAAGACGCCCGCACCCAATCCCGCGAGCGGCGTGACCAGTTCCTAGACGCTGATATGCAGTTCAACCGGGCACGTATTGGGCTACTGCGGTCAACGGGTGGCTTGGAGACCTGGGCGTTGGGCACCAAATAGGCCCTCCGGCGAGGCCCCGTCCAGGGGCCATTCTGCCCGTTTACTGCATCAAACCTAGGGTTGGGCGCGAACCGCTAGCCATAGCTCCACAGGGCGAATAGACTGCGAAGATGGCCCAAGGTGTACAGCAGGGTACGGGTGTGCCCCGGCATTACAGGCCAGAATGGTAAAATAGAGAATCACTCCTATGCCTCTGAAAACATTACTACTGAACCCGCCTTCGTTTGAGAATTTCGATGGTGGCGCTGGCTCGCGCTGGCCTGCCACGCGAGAGATTGAGTCCTACTGGTATCCGGTGTGGCTGGCGTACCCGGCTGGACAGTTGGAAGGCTCTCGGCTGCTGGATGCGCCGTCGCACCATGTCTCGGCGGAAGAGACTCTCGAAATTTCCAAGAAGTACGAATTCCTGGTGCTGTTCACCAGCACGCCCGGCTACCCTGGCGACATCTTGCTGGCGGCAGCCATCAAGAAAGCGAATCCGACCATCAAGATTGCTTTTGTCGGCCCGCACGTAAGCGTTCTGCCCGAACGCACGTTGCGCGAGTGTCCTTCGATTGATTTTGTCTGCCGTAAGGAGTTCGATACCTCCGTGGTGGAGTACGCCAACGGCAAGCCGCTGAAAGATATTTTGGGAGTGTCGTTCTTGCAGAACGATGTGGTTGTGCATACGCCCGATGCTCCTCAAATCGAGAACCTCGATGCTCTGCCTCACGTCACCGACGTTTACAAGCGCGACCTGGACGTGACGCGCTACAACGTACCCTTCCTGCTGCATCCTTACGTTGCACT
>JAYTQD010000014.1:0-2098 GCA_043746935.1 Acidobacteriaceae bacterium
TCGCTGTCGCCGCCAGGCTGAAGACCGCGGTTCGCACCAGCACCGATTGCACCAGCTTCGACTGCCGAACGTAGCGGAGGCCTTCGAGGATTGAGTCCAACAGGCGTGGAGATTGGCGGGGCGGCGCGGCAGGGCGCTTCCAGCGGTAGAGGAAGACGATGACTCCGAAGAACGATAGCGCATTGAGCAAGAAGACGGTGCCGGAACCGCCGACAGCGATGACAAAGCCGGCGAGCGCAGGGCCAACGGCTCGGGCCACATTAAATCCAGCGGAATTCAGAGCGACGGCGGCGGAGTGATTTTCGCGGGAAACGACTTCTGGGGTGATGGCTTGCCATGCCGGGTCGTTCATGACCGAGCCCAACCCGAGCAGGAATGTGAACATTAGCAACGTTCGGGGAGAGATGCAGTGTGTGAGGGTCATTAACCCGAGCGATGCCGAGGCGAGGACCATCCACCATTGCGCGAAGAGGAGGAGTCGGCGGCGATCCATCATGTCAGCGATGGCTCCTGCGGGGAGCATGACGAGGAAGACAGGCAAGGTGCCTGCGGTCAACACCATACCCACTAGGAACGGGGAGGGGTTGAGCTGTGTCATCAACCAGCCCGCGCCGACGTTCTGCATCCAGGTGCCGGTGTAGGAGATTACGGCGGCGATCCAGAGCGAGCGGAAGAGAGGCTCGCGGAGGGGGGCCAGAGAAGACGTCGTTGGGGATTGTTGGAGAGGGGTTACCTTGTCGGTGGTGGGCAAGATTCTAGCCTCCCACCATTTTCGATTGCGAAGCTGGAACGAAGGGCCATGCTCGTTGACGCCATGATCGCCCGAAGAAGATGCACAAACCTACCGCCAGTAAGAGCGCGGCATAACGAATTTCGCGCAGGGCGTTCGGACGGTTGATCAAGACAAACAAGAAACCTCCAGCAGCGAACAACGCTGGGATAGGGAAGAGCCACATGCGAAAAGGGCGTGGCAGGTCAGGCCGGCGAATGCGAAGAACGATGACCCCAACGGCCTGCACCAGAAACTGCAACAAAATGCGAATGACGACGAGGGCGGCGATGAGGTCCACGAGACGCAGGAAGCAGAACAGAGCGGCAACCGCGCCGAGCGCGAGCAGCGAGACATGGGGGAAATGATGTTTAGGGTGCAGCTTGGCCAAGGCGCGGAAATAGTTCCCGTCAACTGCCGCAGCGTAAGGCACACGGGAATAGCCCAAAAGCAGAGAAAAAACCGAGGCAAAAGCGGTCCACATGATCAGGCCAGTGGCTAGATAGGCGGCCCAGTGGCCGTACACGCGCTGCATGAATACCGAAATGATGAAGAAGTGCATGTCCGACTTCGAGGTGGCTACGAGCTCCTGCCACGGAATCACGCCCAGGATGCTGATGTTCATCACAATGTATAGACACGCCACCAGGAAAATGGAAAGCAGCAGGGCACGTGGAATGTTCTTTTCCGGGTCACGTACTTCACCACCCAGGAAAGCAACGTTGTAATAGCCCCAGTAGTCGTAGTTGGCGATGAGCATGGCTGCGCCGAGGCCGGTGAAGAAGCTGGACGAGAGGTGAAATGCGCCCGGGGGAAAGCTGAAGGCGAGTTTTGCATCGAAATGGGTGATGCCAGCAAAGATGATCCAGGCTACAGTTCCAAGAACGACGGAGAAGAGAACTTTGGACATCCACCCGATCGACGTAATTTTGCGGTAGAGAAGGAAGACGGCCAATAGGCATGTGGCGATGGCCAGGAATGTTGCGCCGTTGACGAGCCATCGTAGTTGGATGGCTCCGAGGAATCCGAGTGAGACTGTGGCCTGTCGTGCCGAGTAGACCGTTTCAAGTCCGGGCCAGAAGTAGGATGCGTATTGCGAAAGCCCAATACAACCCGACGCAATGGACAACGGGGCGCTAAAAGAAAGCTGCCAGATGAAGAGAAACGACAGTAGACGCCCTAGTTTTTTAGGTCCGTAGATTTCGTTGAGGTAGCGGTAGGAGCCGCCCGCTCCAGGAAAAGCCGCGCCGAGTTCAGCCCATACCAAGCCATCGCAGACGGCGAAAAACGCGCCGAGTATCCAGCCGAGCATGGCCTGGGGTCCACCCA
>JAYTQD010000015.1:0-32681 GCA_043746935.1 Acidobacteriaceae bacterium
TCGATGGGGATTCAGACGGGGTTTGCGAATCCGTACATTGCGGAAATACAGGGATGGCTGGCGGCGGGGCATGATCCAACATCGCACTCGTGGTCGCACTCGTATTACACGAACACGAGCTGGCTGACGGTGCAGTACATCGGGGCTGGGACAGCGGCATCAATGTCGCTCTCGGGAAATATTTTGACAACGAACGTTACGGGCGGGCCGGGCGGGGAGAATTTGAGTTTGGATTTGACGAATCCGGCTTACAACACGATTCACGCTCTGGCATTGCTCTTGCGATTTTCGGCGCCGGGGTATACGGCGACCCAGGATCCGAACGCGCACGATGTGATGCACTCATATACCTTAGCGGACTTTGCTGGGGCGGATATCAAGGCTGCGGGTTACAACATGCAGCTGGATAAATCGAGATATGTGAACGATGAGATGGCGTTCTCGAAGGCGTGGATGGAAACAAACATTGTGGGGGCGGGAAATCAGACGGTGTATGTGTATCCCGACGGGTTGGGAGATGTGAGTACGTTTGGTTGGGCGGCTGCGAATGGATACAAGGGCGGACGCGGTAAGTTGAGTATGGACCTTGGCAACTACGACGTTGCGGCGGGCGGAAATGGGTTGGGCGTGAACATCCAGAACGTGACGAGTCTGGCGATTACGAAGTTGCATGGATTCACCGCGCCGCAGATACAGGGACAGATTGGAGAGTTAGTCTTTAAGTCAGCAGTGCGGGGCGTACCGTATGGATTGTTTTGCCACATCAATGAAGTGACGCCGGCGGAAGTGAGTTCCGTACTGGACGGGTTGGCACAACATGGGGCGGTAGTGATTACGGACCGACAACAGATTGATGCGATTTTTGCGGGTACGAATGTGACAGGGACGTCGTACTACACGAGTGCGGCGAACGGTCGTGAACCGAATCTGCGGGGGACAGCGTTGTCACCGACGACGGGGGTTGGGGCGAATCTGGGGACGGCGTTCGCGATGGATTTGGATGGGCGGAACCGGGGCGTATTTGGGTGGGACATCGGGTCGGTGGTGAGTAACCCGGGGAGCCGCAGCGGCGGCACATTCTCGGGGCGAGGGGCGGCGATCATCCAGTGAAAATACAAAAGGTTTTGCTGCTGGCGCTGTGCGCCACGGCGGCGTGGGGGCAGTCCGTCCAAAAGGGAACCTTGGTGGATCGTGGGACGGCGGCTTACACAACGGGAGCGGTGGGCAACCTTGCATTTGGGGACAACCGTTATTGCGCTAAGGGGGACATTCCGGCGTTTGGAGCGGCGTACGATGGGCCTGCGCAGCTACCCATTGCGTGTTTCTATACGGGAACGGACGGGACGCCGTCGGGGTTGCACACGAACGGAGCTACGGCGACAACATGGCAGGTCCGCAGCGATACGGATACGGCGCGGTGCCTGCCGGGGCCACCGGACAACGGACAGTGCGCGGTGAACGACTGGAACGCGGCCATGGCCGGACTGGCGTGCGGGGACATCGTGCAGATTGAGCATGGAGCTGTGCTTCTGGCTCCGGCGTCGACGGGATTTGTTTTGCCGCATCTGGCATGTGACGTCAATCACTGGATTACGGTGGAGTCGGATTCGGTGGTCGGCGACGCAAATTTTCCAACTGTGGGAACGCGGGCGACGCCATGCCACATTGGGCTGGCGTCGGTGGCAAACTACCCGGACTACCCGTGCGGAGCGGCTCATGGAAGCGTAGGGGCGGGGCCGGCGGCGGCACAGCGGATGGCGAAGTTTGTTACGACGGGGACGACGGCGCCGGCAATGACGCTGGATAACCAGGTGACTCCGACATGCGCGGCTTTTCCGTGTACGGATCACTGGCGGTTTATTGGGCTGGAGTTTACGAATCAACCGCCGAACGCCGGTGGGTCGCCGAGCACACGTACGAGTCACAAGCTGCTGGAGTTTCTCGGCGGGGACCATATGATCCTGGACCGAAGTATTGTCCATGCGCAAGACGATCCTGGATTTAACAAGACGTCCGAAGTGCAGGGCGGGGTGAACTTCAACGGATCGTATTTAGCGGTAATTGATTCGTGGATCTACGACATAGTTTGTACGAATGCGAACATTGGACCGTCGTGCGTGGATTCACAAGGGATCGCGGGCGGAACGGGTTCGTATCCGCAAGTGGCGCAGAAGATTGTGAACAATTTAGTAGCCGCCTCAGGCGAAAGCTGGTTTTGGGGCGGGGGGCAACAGGCCTATCTTCCGACAGCGAGTAATGCGGATGGCAACACGGCGGATATTGAGGTTCGGCGGAATCACAGTTTTAAACCGTTGAGCTGGATGCTGCCCATTGGTCTATCGGCGGGAACGACGAATCACTGGGATCCGAAGAACCTGGGTGAGACTAAGACGTCGAACCGTTCGCTGTGGGAAGGCAATGTAGCGGAGAATAGCTGGACGGGTTGGCAGAGCGACCAGTTTGGCAATGCTTTCCTGACAACGCCGAAGAATCAAAACGCTAAATTAGCGACGACAGGTACGACGGTGACGGGGGGTACGGACGGGTTTGGGAACAACATTCTGACATGTTCGGCAACAACGGGGTTATGCCAATTCTCTTGTGAAGAAGACCCGAATGCTGTCCCGGATCCTACAGGAGTAGGGACGACGGTGGCGTCGTGCGGGGCGGTGGTGACGTTTCCGGGTGGCGCTGGATCCTATAACAAGGTGTGCCCGCCCTTTGGGAATGGGACGGGTTGCCGCATTGTGATTGGGAGTAATAAGTATCACATTACGGCCTATGTCAGTCCCACCGTGGTGCAGGTGTCGGAATCGACGGCTGGGGTTAGCGCGGCGAGTTATACGGCATACCGGCGCGGGTTGAACCCGAGCGCAGTGGTGCGAAACTTTACCGTTCGCGACTCAATCATTCGGCACGTCACTGATGTAATGGAGGTTCTGAGCGGAGCCGATGATGGAGGAGAAGAGGCGTTGGGAGTCCATAATGCCTCGATTCACGACATCGTAGCGTATGACGTGGATGCAACGTTCTGGGATAACAACAACAGTTGCTGCACCATGGGATGGTTCGTGAAACTGGAGAGCTCGACGCTGGTTCCGACGACGGTGCCCAGCGACATTACCGCGGATCATAATTCTGTGGCGCTGATTGGATGGCAAGGGCGGCAACAGGGATTGGTGAGCTGGTTTGACCTCAAGGTTTTGACCACCGACACAGCACCATATGTGAATGCACACTACTTTTCAAATATCAAAGTTCGAAACAACATTACGGCAGCGGCGGTACAAATTACGAAGGCTGGGGGGCCGTATTTTGCAACGCCTTCGACGGTGTCGGCGGGGGCCAGTGTTTACGGATGCTCGGACAACAACGGGGGGCTGAGCGGAGGCGCTTGTACTTACGATCTGACGAAGAATCTTCTTCTGACGGGGCTGTGGGGAAGTCAGAACGACAATCCTTCGGACCTGCATTTGCTGGGGTCGAACACGGTGGAGGCCTGCAGTTGCACGATCACCGCGAACGGGGGGGCTTGTACACCCGGCAGCCCGAATACCTGGTCAAGTCCGGTGACGGCGGGGTCGATTGACGCTTGTGACCGGGCGACGAGCGCGGGTCTTTACACAGACATCTTTACAACGTGGGACGTGAACGGCACGAATGCCATGGATCTGCACTTGAAGGCGGGGAGCCCCTATATTGGGCAAGCAACGGATGGGGGAAACCTTGGGGCGAATGTGGACTTGGTAAACACGATGACCGCCGGGGTGGCGAACGCGGTGAGCTATGCCGCACTGTCGATTACGACGACGAGTTTACCAAATGGCACGAATGGAACGGCATATTCGCAACAGGTGATTGCGACGGCGGGCGCGTCTCCTTACAAGCTATGGGCAGTGAGTGCGGGGGCGTTGCCGACGGGACTGAGTTTAGCGAAAGCGGACGGGACAGTCTCTGGGACGTCGACGGCTACGGGGAATTTCAACTTCACGGTGCAAGTGGAAGATGCAGGGCACCAGTTTGCCACAAGGACGCTAAGTATACAGGTGAACTAAGAGCTGGATTCACCACGGAAACACTGCGGTACGAAAGAATGCAGCCGGACGAAATTCTGGACTGGAGGCGACGCGTGAAAGAGAATCTTGCATCTTTGTTGGAGCTTGGCACAAAGCTGGATGTTGTCTTGTCAAGCCGGCAATGGAAGAGAAGTGACTCGTTGATCCATCTAGAGAACCCGACTATGCGAGACGTTGCCATGTGCCGGTTGCTAAGAATCCGTGACAAGCAACGCAAGCTGGTTCCGCTTATTGCCAATCGGGCACAGCGGGAGTACGAACAGAAGCACAAGCAGAAGAACATTGTTCTCAAAGCACGCCAATTGGGGATCACAACCTATGTGGCGGCGCGGTTTTTTATTGAGACCATCACGCAGCCGGGAACTTTGAGTGTGCAAGTAGCGCATGATCAGGAATCAGCGGAGGAAATTTTCAAGATTGTGCACCGGTTTTGGGAGAACCTGCCCAAAGCGCTTCGCCTGGGGCCATTACGGACCTCGAGGGCGAACATCCGCCAGATGGTGTTTCCGGAACTCGATAGTGAATATCGGGTGGAAACGGCGGCCGATCCTAACGCGGGGCGCGGGCTCACCATCCATAACCTACATTGCTCGGAGGTAGCCCGATGGCCCCGCGACGGAACGGAGACGCTAGCTTCGCTGCGAGCAGCGGTGCCGCAGGATGGGGAGATCGTTTTAGAATCGACGCCGAACGGGGCGAGTGGCGTGTTTTATGAGGAGTGGCAGCGGGCAGGTGAGACAGGATCGGCGCGACACTTTTTTCCGTGGTGGTACGAAGACTCGTATAGGGAAGCGCATCCGGCGGGGTCGTTGACGGAAGAAGAGCGGGAACTAATGGAGCGGGCAGGGCTGAACGCAGAGCAAATTGCGTGGCGGCGGACGAACCAATCGACGTTGCGACAGTTGTCGCCGCAAGAGTTTGCCGAGGATCCGCAGTCGTGTTTTCTGACGTCGGGGGAGTGTGTTTTTGATTTGAAGGAAATCACGCGACGGATGGAGCGGTGCGCGCCGCCAATGGAGAAGGGCGATAACGAGCGGTTGCTGATTTGGTGGCCGCCGCGGAAGCCTCACTTGTACGTGATGGGCGTAGATCCAGCGGGCGGTGGAACGGGAGGAGATTATGCGGTGGCACAGGTGATTGATCGCGCGACCGGGCTGCAATGCGCCGAACTGCGCGGGCACTATCCGCCGCGGGAGCTAGCGACACGGGTGGCGGAATTGGGGCGAGCTTACAACGACGCGCTGGTGGTGGTGGAGCGGAATAATCACGGGCATGCGGTGCTGGCGTATCTGAGTGAGGTGGAGAAGTATCTGGAGCTATACGAAGAAGGCGGGCAGATGGGGTGGCTGACCTCGGCGGCGACGCGACCGGGCATGGTGGAGAATTTTGCAGCAGTGCTGGCATCGTCTCCGAAGTTATTTCATAGTCTTCGGCTGCTGGGGGAGTGCCGGACATTTGTGCGGCACTCGGACGGAACTACGGGGGCTGCCGGCGGGGCGCATGATGATTGCATTTTTGCAATGGCGATTGCGCTGGCCGGGCGGAAGGCCGTCGCTGGAAAGCTGTCGCGTCCAAAGATGCTGAAGCTGGCTGGACTGGCGGAGAAAGCGATGATGCAGGGAGTGGGCTTGTAGGACAGCGAGCCAGAGTGCCCGCGTCATACGAAACGGAATGGAACATAGAACGGAAAAGAGTAAGATCAGGTGTGGCGATTGCGGCGGTCCAACATGTGAGGCGGATGCGGGGCGGGGCGCAAGGGCATTTGATGCGCTGCTCCGATGGGCATTTTTACGTGGTAAAGTTCCGGAATAACCCGCAGCATTTGCGGGTACTGGCGAATGAGCTGCTGGCGACGCGGTTGGCGGAGCGCGTGGGGTTGCCAGTACCGGTGGTGGAAGTAATAGAAGTGAGCGATTGGCTGGTGGAGCATACGCCGGAGTTGAATATTCAACTGGCGAGGGAGACGATTCATTGTCAGGCGGGGTTGCAGTTTGGGTCGCGGTATGTGGTGGCGCCGCCTTGGGATGGACAGGTTTTGGATTACTTGCCGGTGGAGATGTTGGGACGGGTCCGGAACTTGGAAGCGTTTGCCGGAATTTTAGCGTTGGATAAGTGGACGGGGAATGCGAATGGGAGGCAGGCGGCGTTTTGGCGGAAGATGCGGGAGCGGAAGTATACGGCTACGTTTATCGACCAGGGGTATTGTTTTAATGCTGGGGAGTGGTCGTTTCCGGATAATCCGCTGCGCGGGGTTTATATGCGCAATGAAGTGTATGCCGGGGTGACGGGGTGGGATTCGTTTGAGCCGTGGTTGTCACGGATTGAGGCGATGGAACGTGATGTGATTTGGTCAGTGGCGGGGGAGATCCCTCCGGAGTGGTATGGCGGAGATTGGGGCGCGCTGGAGAAATTGGCTGAGGCGTTGATGGAGCGGCAGGATTGGGTGCGGGGATTGATAGAAGCGTTTCGGATTTCGCCAAGGAGACCGTTTCCGAATTGGAAGGCAGCGAACTAGTGACCGAGAAGCGACAATGCGAGTTCTTCCTGCTGCGGTATGTACCGGATGCGGTGAAGGACGAGTTCGTCAACATTGGCGTGGTGATGCTGGAGGCCGATGCGGGGTTTGCGGATATCCGGCTGACGCGGGACTGGCGACGGGTGCGATGTTTGGACCCGGGCGTGGATGTGGAGATGCTGGAGGCGATGGAGCGCGAGGTACGGGCGCGGCTGGCAGACGTGACGGACCGGGACTTGTTGATGCGCAAGTTGGAGGAGTCGTTGTCGAATACAGTGCAGCTTTCAACGGCGAAAGGGTGTTTGACAGACGATCCGCGGAAAGAGATTGAGGAGTTGGCGTCGATGTACCTGGAGACGAAACGAGCTGGGGAAAAGCGCGAGGCCGGCGGGCGGCAGCGGTTGTTGGGCGGGATGCGGATGGCGTTTGAGCAGGCTGGGGTGTGGGCGCACCTTCGGCAAGGTATTGCAGTTTCGCAGTACACGAATAAAGGTGATCCGCTGAAGATTGATTGCGGGTACCGGCCGAACGGGGTGGTCAAGTTGTTTCAGGCAGTGTCGTTGGCGACAGACGTAAATGCAGCGAAGGTGCTGGCGTTTAGCTATCCGCGAATTGCGGAAGGGATTGAACGCGACGAAAAGGCCAATACGGCTCTTACCGCAGTGGTGGAGGACGAGTTGGATCGAGGCGATGAGGGCATTCAGTTTGCGTTAGCGATTATGGAACAGAGCAAGATTCGAATTGTTGTAGTGAGTGAGATGCCAGGGATTGCGGAACTGGCGCGGAAGGAATTGCGGTTATAAGCAGCAAGTCTGGGTTGAGCGAGTAGACGCCACGGTTCACTTCCGTGGCGTTTTCATTTGGAGTTAGGTCTTAAATTCAGCGCGAAGCGGTTTAGAGAATCCATGAAAATTACAGAGACGTTACGTGGCGCCATGCGCCGCATGAGCAGGGGAGTACCGAACGCTGGGGTGGATGCAGTCCGGCGGACGGCCGCACTTCCATCGATTTTCAACACCTACGGGCCGCGGGCGGATGTGTTGCCGAAGCCGACGCCAATCAATCTGCGGAAGTTCGCGGAAACTCCGGTGGCGCGGCGGGCAATCAACGCAATTAAGGACCGCGTAGCGGGGATGCGCTGGCGAATTCAGGCGAAGCGCGGGAGAACACTGGACCTGCTGCCGATGGGGAGCGAACGCGTTGACTTGCTCACGGAGAATTTTGAAGCTCCCAATCCGGATGACTCGTTCCGCTCCATGGTGGAGCAGGTGTTGGAAGACGTGATCGTGGGCGGGTTTGGAGCGATTGAGATTCATCGCACAGAAGACGCGGCGCACCCTCTGGCCTTGTTCCCTGTCGATGGGGCGAGCATTCGCATGAAGACGGATTGGGATGGCAGTCCGGCATCGCCGCGCTATGTGCAGGTCACGGGGCGGTTCGGTGTGGATGGGAACGTGGTTCTGAATGATGAGGATCTGAGCTACATCCGGCTGAACACCCGGACACATACGCCTTTTGGGTTGGGGCGGCTGGAGGTGGCGTTCGAGACGATCAACTCGTTCCTGAGCGCGCACCGGTTTGCGGCGCGGCTAGCCTCGAACTCTGTGATGCAGTATGCGTTGTGGCTACAGAACATGAGTCCGGTACACCACGAGCGATTGATCCGGTGGTGGCAGGACGAGATCGAGGGAACTGGACGAGTGCCAATTCTTTCGGTGGAGACCAAACCGGAAGTACTGCGGTTCGGCGGCGGCACGGACGCGGACTTGCGGTTGGGGTGGCAGGAGTTCCTGCTTCGCATCATCGCGGATGCATTTGACTTGCCCCCGCAGTGGCTGGGGGTGGAGCGGGATGTGAACCGGTCCACCGCGGCGGAGCAAAACAATACGGCGTTCCATCAAGCGATTGTGCCGACGGCGCGGTTGATTGCGGAGCATCTCACGCGGGATGTGATCAGCAAAGGGTTGGGCTGGCAGGATCTGGAGTTTGTGTTCACGGATCTTGACGCGGGTAACGAACTGGAGAGCGTGCAGATTCAGGAAATCCTCTTGCGGAACGGCGTGTTGACGGTGAACGAAGTACGACAACAGCGTGGCTTGCCGGCGCTGTAAGAGGCAAAGGGGCTCAGGTCCGATCACAAATTGTCCAGCCGGAGAAAATGATGGCGATTGAATTGGAAAGCATGGCAATTGAGATGCCGCGAGTGGTGGGGCATCCCAACCGCGTTGGGTTTCGTGGGGTGCTGACGCTGGTGGATGAGGCGTCGGACAAACCACCGGCTGGGGCGCGCGGGCATCGCGTGCTGTTGACGCGTGCCGCGGCGGAAGCTGCGCTGCCTTCGCTGTTGGGAATGGGCGTGGACTATACGCCACTGCTCGACCGGCATGACGCGCGGCGCAAGGTAGGCGTGATTACACGCGCCGACATTGTGGGCAGGCAGCTGGAGTTGAGCGGGTATTTGTATGGCAAAGACTTTCCGGAGCTGGTGCGGGAAATGGAGAAGGTGGGCCGAATGCTTCATGCAGGGCAAGCGTTGGGAATGTCATATGAGATTTCCGACGCGCGCATTGCGGATATGAAGGCGCAGATTTGGACGTTGACGCATGTGACGTTTACCGGTGCGGCGATTTTGCGTCGGGAGAAGGCGGCTTATACGAAGACTTGGGTGGAGTTGGAGAAGTGAATTTTGCTCGACAGAACAAGTTTGCGTTCCCCGCCCTGTCGCACAAAACGCGGCAAGGACGGGGCACACAATGCAGCAGCAAAGAGTTGGGATGAACCACAGAACTACATATGACGGAGGAAAACATGAACGAAGAAACAATGGCGAGCTTTGCTACCACGGCGGAACGGCTTGCTGGGGCGGCGGAGATGTTGGAGCGGGTGTTGGGGAAAATTGAAGCACAGCAGGAAGAAATGGGTTCGAAGGTGGACCGGATTGTTGCGGCTGTGGAAGACAGGCTAACGGCACAGGGAGACGAGCATGGCGCAGGATCCGAGTCGAAGGAGTTGGAGACGCGGATGGCTGAGCTGGAGAAGGCCAACACGGAGCTGAAGGCACAGGCTATGCGGTTGGCGCGCAAGACGTTCTCACCTTTGGTGACGGCGCTGCTGGGCAAGTATGAAGGCGACGGCGCTGACCTGGACGCTGGGGTGCTCGACAAGACGTTGAGCGCTCTGAGTGTGGAACAACGAATTGCCGTGAAGGCCGAGATGGCCCGGGCGGGAATTCTTAAGTAAAGTTTGCTCGCGAGGACAAACGGGCACGGCTCAGGCCGTGCCTCTTGTTTTGCGGGTGAGTTGGGGCAGTTCGATTCGCGGGCTGGTGACAGACCGCCAAATTCATTGGACGAAGAGAGGAACAACATGAACGCAAAATTTATTGACCTTAATGCGGCGGCAGATTTTCTTGGGCCAGGCGCGGTTGAGGTCAACCGATATCAAACGGAAATCTTCGACATCGTGCGACGACGCGGGGCGTTTGGGCAGCGAGTGCGGCAGGCGCCAGCGACGGGACATCCTTCGCGGTTCTTTGAACAGCAAACGATTGTTGCGCCGACGGCGGCCAATGCATTTGTGGACCCGCGAAATATTGTGGCAACCACAGGCACTCCGACACGCATCGAGCGCAGCGTGCCGCTGAAGGCACTAGTGTCACAGATCAACTACAACCTGTTCGACATGGAAGTGGGTTCGCAGCAAAGCCAGTTTGCTTATCTGCAAGCGAAGGATCTTGCGGATGCGGTGGAAGGCTTAATGCGTACACACGATGTAGCCCTGTGGAACGGTAACGACACTTCGCTGGCTACTCCGACGACTATGCAGTACTTCGGCGCAGCCGGCCAGATCAATGCTGGTGGCAACACGTTCGCGATCTCGAACGCGCAGCCTATTGTGGACAACCTGAAGAGCATCATCGCGACGATGGTGTCGAATTCAGGCTTTCAGGTACGCCCGACGGCAATCTATGCAAATCCAGTGCTGCTGGATTTCATTGATCGCGAACTGAAGACGATCTACAACGTCGTGTTGAGTACGACCGAAATCACCGGTGGTCTGCGAGTAAAAGCGCTTTCGACGCAGGCTGGAGATATTCCGCTGATTCCGGAATGGACGTTGAGCAATACGGGTACACCGGGAAGCGGAACGGCGACGCTTCCCTGCTACATCGTGACCGAGGAACTCATTGAATATCACTGGCTCACGGATGCAAATCCGCGAGTATTCCAACTGGGACTGACGGGCAACCTGGCGTCGCAGTTGGTGGTGGTGAAGTTCGGTGGGGTGGTGGTGAAGGGCGCGGGCTATGCGCACGCGCAGGTCATCGTCACTCGGTAACAGGCGCGCCAGCCTTCCGGGGGAGGAGGGCTGGCGTTATTTTTGGGAATCAACAGTGAGCAGGAGCATCGATGAACTACTTATTGGCTTCAGAGTACGCAGTATTTGGATTGGAAGAAGCAACGGATGTTTCGTGGGTCACGGCGGCGTCCGCGGTGATTGAGGCGCATTGCCGCCGGCCTTCCTTGGGGGTATCGCAGTATTCAGAACGCTTGCGGATGGCGGAAGACCGCAATACGCTGCGGCTGACGTATCTTCCGTTAGCAATTGTGACTCCGGGGACCACGCCGGTACTGGCGGCGCGGGGGCGCTATATCGCGCCACGACATACAGAAGGTCCGCAGGGTGATTTGCTGGGAGATGTGGCGTCGGTGTTTGCGCTGCCGGGGTCGTGGGTAACGATTTTGCCTTCGACGTTCGACTTCTCTCTGGATGGCGGAGAGCTGTCGCTGCCGCTGAACGTGCTGGGGCTACGCTTCGGCGAGCTGGAAGTCACCTACACGGCGGGTCTGGACACGATTCCGAATGGGGTAAAGGTGGCGTGCGCGCAGATTGTGAAAAATGCGCAAGCGACGCCGGCGCTCAACGTGCAAAAAGAACGGCTGGATCGCATGTATCTGGAATATTTTTCCGACTCGTTGGTGGATCAAACCGTGCGGTCTCTGCTGGCGCCGTATGTGGCGCAGAAAGTTGGGTAGCCATGCTGGATTTACCGATGCGTTCACCGGGGATAGGAATCGCTTTAGCGCGAGCGACGGAATCATTGTTGCGGGCGTTGGGAGGGGATGATATTCGCGTGCTGTTTCCCTCGCCAGCGGCACCGGATAGCGGCGCCCAACTAGGACTCGTGGCGCCGGCGGTGAACGAGTTGACCATTTCTCCCGCGGCTGCACGCAGCCTTTCCTCGGACAACCATCAGGGACGGTTGCGAATTCAATTTCTATTCGCAGCGTCGGTGATGGACGCGATTCTGCAGGGGCAAGGCGTGGATTCAGCGGAGACATTCTTCAACGCGGCGCTGGGAATTGTGCACCAAGGGCGGTTGCTGCGGGTGGAGAAAGTGGAAGCAGATTTCATTGGGAGCCTAGCTTATCTGTATAAAGTTACGGCGGTCGAGTAACGTTCCAAATTCTTAACACACTTTAGGCGTGGAAAGACACATTCATGCAATTTGCAAAAGATAGTTTCTACGTGGCCTTGCGTGACCGGCTGGCGGTAGTGAACCCGGCACGGACGGTGGCAATCAACGGCGCGGTACGGCCAGCTGTCTTAGTGCTGGAAAACGAACCGGCGACTGCGGCTCCAATTCTGGCTAATGTGTTTCATTTGACGTGGAGTACGGCGCAGGCTGCTCCCGGAGAAGAGACGGCCAGACGACCGTTGCTAGCCCTGACATGCCAAATCAGCTACGGCACCTCGGGGACACTGGATGGCGGAGTGGATCGCGGACGCGTGATGGCGGCGCTGGATGGCGAGCTGCTGCAAATCTGCTCCCCGGGGCAGACGAAGAAACAAGACTTCACACACGCGATCCCAACGGACTTGGGGAGTTCGGTGATTTGGACGAAGCCGGCGCTCAAGGCAATTGAGACGGACCGCAAGACAGGTTTGCTGCTTGCACGAGACGCGGAGCTGACGGTGTTCTTTTTTCCTGAGGTGAACTTGCCATGACTCTTGCATTGCGATCTACGATGCAGCCTGTGACGCGGCGTGTACGGGCGTATTTTGCGCCAGTAGACCGGACAACGGAGACGCCCGCGGTCTTCGATCCGGCGAAGTATGGGGCATTTGTGCTGGACACGCCGCCGGCGCCGTGGCTGGACCTGGGCTGGATTACGAACTTCCAACGCTGGTCGCGTACAGCCACGGATGCGCTACGTGCTGGGACGCGCGGTGCTCCAGCACAGAGTGTGCGCGGGGCACTGGATGCGGAAGTGGAGTTTGATTTCCGGGAATGGGGCAAGCTGCAGATGGCGCTGGAGGCAGGATCGCAGCATATGAACGTGCTGGCCACGGGAATCTCCGCGACTCCACAACCCTCCGGCGGGGCTGCTACGAGCGCGGTGCCGTTGCTGCCAGGGTCGACGGCTTCGGAACTGCAAATTGGCGCGGGCAATGTCGCGTTATTTTCGACAGGGAACATCGTAGCCGTGGATGCTGACTACCAACAGCAGACGGGATACGTGGGGACGGGACTGGCGGCGGCATACGTGCGAAATCCACAAGATGTGCAGCACAGCGCGGACTACGTGCGGAGAGTGACGTTCAACGTTGGGCGGGTCAGCGGTTTGACGGCGACTTCCCTGCTGCTGGCGCAGCCGTTACTCGGGGGCATACCGGCTTCGGGTGCGTCGGTGCAGCGGGTTGTTGCGTTTGTGGATCGCGAGGGCGGGTCGTTCTTTCAGGAGTGGTCGGCGCTGTTTGTGATGGAAGAGGAGAACGGGGCACGAATTTGCTTTTACTATCCGCGGCTGGCGCCTTTGAAAAAACCAAACGTTGGGAACGGGACGCAGAGCGAGAAAGTGTCGGCCATTGCCGGTTCAGGCTCCGCGCTCGGACAGGTGGGGCTGCACGCGTCGTTTGTCGCGCTACCCGTGACGGACGTGAACGATGGGGAACAAATTTTGTGTTACCGAAGCTATTTCCCGGCGGCTTCCGCAGCTCTGTACTAATTTTGAAACACTTTTGAAGTTCGAGCACAAAGGAAGGCTTTGCTCAAGCGGCAGGCAAAAGCACCTGCCGCTACATGGGCAAGAATAAGGACACGGCTTAACTATGAAGCTGACGATTGACAACTTGGATGGGCTGGGGCCGCGGGACTACACGGCGCTGGTCGAGGCTGGAAAAACAGCCTCAGCAATTCACCGGCGACTAAACCAGCCGAGCACGATGGTGGCAAGCATAGCTCTCGGAACGTCAGGCTTGCCCGTTCCCGTAAGTGGTGGGCGTATCGTGGCCACGCGAGGAGATGGCACGGCGATCTTCACTGGCCAGCTGACCGCGGTCAATCCGGAGTATGCGGGCTGGGGTGAGCGTGGAGCCGTGTGCCGATACCGTCTCGCCGCGACAAGCGATGAAGTGACGTTGGATCGCAAGACGCTCCCCGTACGCAGCGCGTTTGTAAATCGCGCGGCGGGCGACATACTGCGACAGCTCACGAACGAGTTGTTACCGGGCAGTTTTGATCTGACGCAAGTGGCGGACCTGGATGTGGTGGCGAAGTATCAATCGAGTCCGCAGAAGAGTTGGTCGGCTCATGCGGCAGAGCTAGGTATTCTTGCGCGGGGACGCTACTTCGCGCTGAATGGACGCTTGATATTTCAAGGGATTGGCGCGGCCAACTATGTGTTGGGTGAAACATCGCCATCGTTTTCCGCAGATGGATTCAAGCTGCTGTCCCACGGTGCTCGTGTAAATGACATCACGATGATCGGACGCGGAGAGCCGCAAGCATACGTGAGGGACTACTTTGTAGGCGACGGCGTGACGCTGCGATTCAGCCTGTCGCAATTTCCGTTCACGCGGGGAAGCTCTACGGTTCTGAATGAGGAGTGGATCGGAGCGACGCTAAATCCGCTGAGCTGGAGCACGTCCGGCCCCGGAGCGGCGGTCTCCATCAGCCTCGGCAAATTACAAATCAACGGCGGCACAGGAGTAGATGGACAGACGTTGGTGCAATTCGCGGAGAAGATCGACGCGGGTGGAGCCATGTACCTGCAACATGGAGACACGAGTTTTTCCAGCGGTAGCGATGGAGTGATTGGCGGACTCTATGCGGGCACCGTGAACATCGCCGGCTGCGTGGCTGGGTTTCGCGTGACTCCGGCTGCAGGACAGAGCGCGATCCAGGCTTTGGTGAACGGAACCGCGACGGGCACGGTACTGACAACGCAAGCGGGCCACCGGTACGTGTTTGCAACGCGGTTGTACGCGTCCGAGTCATATCGACGCGGCTTGATGTTCCATTCATCGAATCATGCGGGGGGAGGCGGTCGGGGTGGGGTAGTGTCCGGGGCGAATGTGCGCGTGGTATTGGAGGTACACGACATTGACACGGCGAACCCTGGGTCGCTGGTTGCACCCTCGGTGGTTCTCTACGACGGGTTAGTCAGCAATGTGCCGGATGCATGCACGTATGTGCTGGTGAACGCAGCTTCGATGCATTGCTCGATTGCGTTCACTCGAATTTTGCGGATTAGTGATGTGCTGGTGCGCAGCGCCTTACCGGGGATTGGATTCCGCACGCGGTTAACGGGTTCGCAGATCGACGGAGCGGAGTGTTCCATTTCAACGGCGGGCTCGCTGGGGTTCTTCGCGGCGTATGGACCGGCAGCCAACGAGCAGATTGTGGCCAGCTACCGCAGCGTGGGGCGAGCGGTGGCACGGGTCAACAATCCGGCGAGTATCGCGGCGTTGCAGAGTGGTAGCGATGATGGAACACGCGGCGCGGTCATGACGCCGAAGCTACCCTTGCCACGGACTTACGTGGATTGCGTAAATGCCGCTAGCGCACTGCTCGATGACAAGACGCAGGCCGGCTGGGCGGGCGAGTACGACACGTGGAGCGGCTTTCTGCCGGGCGGGGCGCAGGATATTTTCCCTGGAGATGGCTTGCAGGTGAATGTGCCGTCGCAAGGCGCGCAATTTTCGGCGGTGGTGCGTGAGGTGGTAGTGGAAGTTGCGGATCTCGCGAACGATCTGGCGAAATACAAACTTCGCTTCGCCAATGAAGCGGCGGAGCCAGTGGCGTTCCAATTCGAATCAAACACGGCTGACACGCTTCCGGCCCTAACTGCGGTGGCGCAAGACGTAGCCGTGAACTTGCCCGCGGACTTGGTGGCGGCGGAGATCACACAGGTGTCTTCGACGACTACAACGATAGATATTGGGCAAGGCGTGCCGGTGGGATACGGGGTTGAGGTGCGGCGGACGGATTCCGGGTGGGGACCGGATAACGACCGGAACTTGATTGGAAGATTTACGGCGCAGGGGTTTACGGTGCCACGGCTGGCAAAGCGGCAGGATTATTTCCTGCGCTTGGTTGATTCATCCATGCCTCCGCGGTACTCGTTGCACTCAACACTGTTGCATATTGATTATCCGTTCTGACGGATGACTGTCAGTTAGCGAGCGCTTTCGCGGGCAGGGTACCCGCGCCACAGGAACTACACAAAACTAAAACACAGGAGGAAGTCATGAGTTTCTTAAAGAAGCTAGGCGTTGTTGTGCTTAAGGTGATCGGCATTTGGACTGGTATTGCTCCGATCATTCAGGGAGCCCTGCCGCAAAGCGGCGTGGCTACGGCAATTGAAGACAAGCTGGGCAAGCTGTTCAATTTGATTATCACCGTGGAACAGACGTTTACGGCGGCGTTTGGCCCAGACACGAAGAAAGGTAGCGACAAGCTGCGGGCGGCGCAGCCGTTTGTGGCGCAGTTAATTCAGCAGACGGATTTGCTGGCGGGAAAGAAGCCGAAAGATGAGGCGTTGTTCCAGACTGCGACGGCGCAACTGACTGGGGCGTTGGCGGATATTTTGAACAGCTACGGGGAGTAGCTTTTCCTGAAGCGAGAAGCCCCGCCCTGTCGCAAGAAAAATCGCGACAAGGACGGGGCACCCTCAGAGAAAATATTAACCGATGTCTTCGCTCCAGTTTTCCAGAACTTTCTTCAGGTAGGCCATGAATTGGTCGGCAATTGCGCCGTCGATGAGGCGGTGGTCGTAGCCTAGGGTTAGGTGAACGACAGAGCGGATGGCGATGGAGTCGCTGCCGGCATCATCGGTGATGACGAGCGGCTGCTTGGAGATGCCGCCGATGCCGAGGATGGCCGAGTTCGGTTGGTTGATGATCGGCAAGCCAAACACTGCGCCGAACTGGCCAGGGTTGGTGATGGTGAAGGTGGAGCCTTCGATGTCAGTTGGCAAAAGCTTTTTGCCGCGGGCGCGCTCGCCGAGATCGGTGATGCCGCGTTGCAACCCTAGAAAATTCTTTTCGTCGGAATTTTTGAGTACGGGGACAATAAGACCCCAGTCGAGAGCGACAGCAATTCCAACGTTGATGTTGCGGTGGTAGCGGATGCTATCGCCCTCGAGCGAGGCGTTGATAATGGGGTATTGCTGCAAGGCGATGATGGTGCCGCGCACGAAGAACGGCATGAAGGTGAGGCGCGCGCCGTTGCGCTGTTCGAAGCCGGACTTCTGCTTGTTGCGGATGTTAGCGATGCGTGTCAGGTCCACTTCAAACATGCAGTGAACATGAGCGCTGGTGCGGCGGGATTCAATCATGCGCTGGGCGATGATGCTGCGCATTTTGGTGAGCGGTACCAGTTCGCCGGGGATCGGCACGGGAGCCGGCGCTGATGCGGGACGCGATGCGGCTGAAGCTGCTGGCGCTAGAGCTGGCGCGGCTTCGGAACCTTTCTCCACAAAGGCCAGGATGTCTTGCTTGGTTACGCGGCCTCCGAGGCCGGTGCCTTGCACTTGTGCAAGATCGACGCTGTGCTCTTTGGCGAGCTTGCGGACTAGCGGCGACGACCGGACATCGTCGGCGTCTTCGCTGGAAGCACCGTTGACGGCTGGGGGAGCGGCGGGCGCAGGGGCTTCCTGCTTTGCGGGTGCTGATGCTGTGGGCTTCGCGGGTGCGGGTGCGGCCGCGGCGGGCGCTGGTTTTGCGGCAGCACCATCTCCGTCGGTGATGACTCCGACCACGCTGTTGACCTGTACCGTCGCGCCTTCGGCGACTTTAATCTCGCCCAGAATGCCGCTGGCGGGCGCGGGAATTTCGGCGTCGACCTTGTCGGTGGAGATTTCAAACAGGGGCTCGTCGCGCTGAACTTTGTCGCCGGGCTTCTTGAGCCACTTGGTGATGGTGCCTTCAAAAATAGATTCGCCCATTTGGGGCATGACGATATCGGTTGGCATGTATGTCCTTCCGCCGGGTCCATGGAATACGCGGAGCGCGGCAACCCCTCATTATAGCGAGGCTAGGGAGGATGCGTCAGGCGACATAGAGTATGCTGTGATGAATATGCGTTTAGCCCACAGCGGTCGCGAGGCTTAGGGTTCTTGCGTAGGATGGCGAGCGAACTAAAGGCGAATCTCTTTTGTCAACCGCTGAGCTTGCTTCCGTAATCTGATTGATATACGATCCGATGTCACGTGAACGTGTGTGACTTCGGTAACCTTTATCCCCTCGATAGCATCTAAATTGCTATATGTCAGACCCTACGTAACTTGAGCCATCTTTGGGCTAACTGCAAGAATTGCTCTTGAGTTGGGTTCTATATCAGCAAAAGGAAAAGGCAACAAGTAATGTCAAACAAAGTCAAAAGCGGATTTCTGTACGCCGACCCGTCGTTCCTGTCGGGGCTAGCCCGCACGCTTGATTTGCACGGCCTTTACGATGACTATAACAGGAGCAATACACCGCTAGAGGCGGATGCTCGTGCGCTTGCGGCTGATTGGATTGTCACTGGACAAGATCTCCAGGACGCAATGGACGAATTCCAGTCTCAAATTGAAAAAGTTGCTTAGTGTCTCACTGTGAGCGGCCGACGATACAAGAAACAGAGTGCGCCATTCAGGCGACAGGAAACCCCGCTGAACAAAATCACTCGCGTTGTAGAGGCATCATCATACGCCGGACCGCTTCCTCCGCCGGGCATGCTCCTGCAGTACAACGAAGCAATTCCTGGAGGGGCAGAGCGCATTCTGGCAATGGCCGAGAGGCAGAGTGCGCATCGTGAGGACATGGAAACAACTGTCGTGACTGCAAACGTTCAGAGCCAGGCACGCGGATCGTGGTTCGGATTCATTATCGCCATGACAGCGATTCTGGGCGGTATTTACTTAATAAAAATTGGCCAGAGCCCCCAAGGTCTAGTAACAATAATTGGCAGCTTAGTGGCTCTGACGACAGTGTTCATCTGGGGAAAGAAAAAAACGACAAAAGAACTGAAGGACAAGTCACAAGCACTTGCGAAACGAATGAACTAGTCCTCAATTTCCCCCCGCGCCACCTCCGGCTAGGCGCCTCCGAGCCGGTTGTTTAGCGCCGCTCTGGTGACACGCTTGGACGAGACCAGATTTCCTCAATCTCCTTTTCACGCCTTCTGCGCGGCATTGGCCTACGGGCCGACGGATTTCTTCCACTGCTCCTGGACGGCCGGGGGCAGTTTTTCGATGCGGCTGAGGAATGCTGTGATCTTCCAGATTTCTTCGTCAGTAATGGCACCCTTCCAGGCGGGCATGCCGGTGTTGCGGACGCCGTGGCGGATGGCGTAGGCGATGTGCCACTCGGGATCGTCGGGCGGATCGAGAATGAGTTGCGGGACAGGCGGATAGAAATGCGAGCCAAACTGGCTAGGTTTCCTATCGAGACCACCGTGGCAATCGGCGCAGTTCATGGTGTAGAGCTTCATGCCGTCCATGAGATTGGCGTCGGTGGCAGGGACGGGACTGTTGTCGTGCGGGGCGTGGCGCTGCATGGAGGCGTCCATGGCCTGGGTAGCGAGCCACGCTTCGGTGTGGCCGGGAGTGCGGTCAGCGTCGGTGTTGATAAGGCCAAGCATGGCGAAAGCGAGGCCACCGAGTACGAGTAGCACTACGGCTGTGATTCCACCAAAGATGAATTTTTTCATGAGAGCACCTTGCCGACTTAGGATGCAGCGACGAGTAGGAGTTTAGCAGAAGGGGCTCGGTGGGAGGCTACGGGTCATGCCCAAAAGGTTTCGTCTTCGCCTTTTAGTTTGCGGAGGTTAGCGGGAGGGCGCACGGGTACGCCGACCATGTTTTCGAGGAGAGCGTCGAGAGATTCGAGCCAGAGAATTTGGCGGCTGAAGACGTGGCCGAAATTGCGGGTGATGGATTCGGCGACGCGGTCGAGGGCGACTGTTGCGCCGAGTTCTTGCGCCATCGAGGTGACGGGCTTGGCGGCGAGGCCGCAGGGGATGATGAGCTGGAAGTTGGCTAAGTCTACGTTCACGTTAAGAGCAAAACCGTGGGAGGTGACGGCGCGGGAAATGTGGATACCGATGGCGGCGATTTTGGCTGGCGTTTCGTTTGTGGTCCAGACGCCGGTGAGCTTGGGGATGCGCGTGGTGGGGATGCGGAAGTCGGCGCAGGTGCGGATGAGGGCCTCTTCCATTTTACGAACGAATTCGATGGCGCCGAGAGTTTTGCGCTCGCCTTCTGGGGTGGTGAAGGCGCGGAGATCGAAGATGGGGTAGCCGACAAGCTGGCCGGGACCGTGGAAGGTGACGTCGCCGCCGCGGTCGCATTCAACGACTTCTACGCCGCGCTGGGCCAGGAGTTCGGGAGAGGCCAGGATGTTGGCGGATTGGGCGTTGCGGCCCAGGGTGATGACTGGGGGGTGTTCCAACAAAAGAAGGACGTCGCCGATTTGGCTGGCTTTGCGGAGGTCGACTAGTTTTCGTTGCAGGGCTAGGGCGGTGGCGTAGTCTTGCGTGCCGAGTTGGAGGACGGAGATCATTTGTTAGATCCCCGCCCTGTCGCTGACGCGACAAGGACGGGGCACCCCAAATCTCGGAGCTGCGCTCCTGGACGGCCGAGGGCGGCCGTCCCCACGTGTGTCAACATCAGGCATTGATGGCTAGGCCATAGACGCTGTTGCTGGCGTCGAGCATAGCTTCGGCCAGAGTGGGGTGAGCGTGGATAGTGAACATCAGCTCTTCCACGGTGGCTTCAAGTTCCATGGCTGCAACGGATTCCGCGATCAGCTCGGTGGCCTGTGGGCCGATGATGTGAACGCCGAGGATTTCGCCGTGCTTGGCGTCGGCGACGATCTTCACGAAACCATCGTGCTGGCCAACAATGGAGGCGCGCGAGTTGGCGCTGAACGGGAACTTGCCAATCTTGACTTCGTGTCCCGCTTCGCGAGCTTTGGCTTCGGTCAGGCCAACGCTGCCGATTTCCGGATGGCAGTAGGTTGCGTTGGGAATACGGTTCGGGTTGATGGGCTTCACGGTCTTGCCGGCGATCTTGCCGACGGCCACGATGCCCTCCATCATGGCAACGTGCGCGAGTTGCGGCGTGCCGATGACGATGTCGCCAATGGCGTAGACGCCGGGTTCGTCAGTCTGGAGCCACTGGTTGACCTTGATGAAGCCGCGGTCGGGCTTGATTTTCGTTTTTTCCAGGCCGATGCCTTCGGTGCGCGGTTTGCGTCCGACGGCGATCAGGATTTTTTCGGCGTCGATCTTTTGCTGTTTGCCATCGACGGTGAAGGTGACAGAGACGCCGTCTTCTTTCGTTCCAAGCTTGGTCTGTTCCACTTTATCCATCTTGGCGCCGGTGTAGCAGGCGATGCCACGCTTGCGGTAAATGCGGCCGAGTTCTTTGGAAACTTCTTCGTCCTCGACGGGCACGAGCTTCGGCAACATTTCGAGAATCGTGACCTCGGTGCCAAACGACCGGAAGATAGATGCGAACTCAACGCCGACCGCTCCCGCGCCTACGACGATCAGCGATTTTGGAACAACGGGAAGGCTGAGGATCTCAATGTTGGTAAGTATGTTGCCGCCAGCTTCTAGGCCGGGGATCATCCGCGCTTCCGAGCCGCTGGCGACGATGACGTTTTTGGCTTGCAGAGTCTTGGCGTCGCTGCCGTCGGGCTTGGTGGAAACGGAGACGGAAAGGATGCCGTCCTTGGCGGGGCCGGTGAGTTTGCCCCAGCCGGAAACGACCTCGACTTTGTTTTTGCGCATGAGGAAGTCGAGACCCTTGGTGTGCTTGGTCACGATCTTGCTCTTGCGTTGGAGGACCGAAGCCCAGTTCAGCTTAGGCTCGCCGGTGAGTTCGATGCCGTACTCCTTGGCGTCCTTGAGGTGGTCCCACAGCTCGGCGTTGAAGAGCATGGACTTGGTGGGAATGCAGCCGACATGCAGACAAGTGCCGCCGAGGACGCTGTCTTTTTCAATGAGGGCGGTCTTGAGGCCGAACTGGCCCGCGCGAATGGCAGCGGTGTATCCGCCGGGGCCGCTGCCGATGATGATGAGGTCGTAGATGGAGGATGGCAAATTGGTGCTCCCTGTTTCTCTAGGTGCTTCTAGAGAGATGAAAATGGTGAACTAAGGATTCTAGATCAGGGGAGGGGTGTGATGCGAAAGGATCCGGACCCGACTCATTTGAACTGGTCGAATATGGTTGCTTCCATTTGCTTCGTGGACCAATTTCTCTGATTTGCCCACACAATGATCGCGGTCATGTATCTGCAATACGCCTCAAACGTATTGCCTTCCCAATTGCGAGGACGTTGGCTGACCGGTATCGAACCAAGAAACACAGGCCATACTTTGGTACGAATGACAGCGCCGTCGATTGCTGCAGGTGGATTTTGGACGAACTCTAGGGATCGACACAGGAAGTGAAGAGTTTTGGACGAGATCACAGCCGTCCATCCCAATTGTTCATTTCCTGAACCAGTCAACATGGTCCAAGCGTCCGCTATAGATCGCGACTCGCGGATGGATTGCGCGCAATTGCTTAGCGTCTGGTCGATCACTTCGAGCCTTCGCTGCCCCCAGATTGCGTTGGGTTGACGCCACATTACACCCCAGCACGCAACCATAGCGAGTGCTTGTGTATAGCGCCCCTTGCTAAATTGGCTGATGATCTGATCGGGGGTACACTTCAACGGCCCGATTGGCCATGCCGATGGCTGCACGACTCGACGACTCCAGCTCTCTACGTTGAAGCCACACCCTTTGCCATCTTCTCCGAACTGAGCTGCCGGAACACTACCCTGCAGCAAAAGTGGGCGTTCGCTTGCAGCTCGTTCCGTAGAAGGATCAAGCGGCCAAAACAGAGTATTAGAGTTTGAAACAACAAGCATCAGATCAGTCCGCGTCGGCCAGCTGGGCTTTCAGTAAACCCGAAAGATAGTCGGCCAATTCTGTAACATTGAAGTGTCCCTGATCCCAAGCTTGGTCGGCTGCTCGAAGAGCAGCGTAATACGGCTTACGGTTTTCTCGTATCCGTTCTGGCACTATTTTCTTCCCGCCTAGCAATCGGCCTTGCTTCAGGCAAATCAGGTAATAGCAGGCAGCCCTGGCAGTTCGTCCGTTGCCTTCAACAAACGGGTGTATCCAGTTCAATCGCCATAGCGCGTAGGCCGCGATCAGCGTTGGATGATCCCAGATTGTCCAATTCTCATGGACCACAGAGAAGAACCGATCCATTTCGTTGGGAACATTCTTGAAGTGAGGAGGGAGATGGTTCCCAACGTAAATCGGCTCTTCGCGGTAACGGCCGCCAAACTGAGAGATGTTGGCGACCGCAGTGTAATTCAAAGCCCAGAGCGTATATTTATCGAACGATTCGATACCCTTCTCGAGACCAATTTCAATGCAATTCGAAAGCAAATCGTATTGGCGCAAAAGGTTCTGCTGTTGAATTTTTGCAAAGAGCGCCGGGTTGTCTTTTTCTCGGACAGACATGGGGATAAGGAAAGCCGGGTCGTCTGGCCACGGCTCACCCGATTTACAACAGTTTTATATTCTCAGATGCGAGCCGCACGCTTTCTTTTGTGATGAGTTCCGATTCGGGGGCATTGCCAAAAGCAAAACTAATTCTTTGCTCGTGCAATTCCTCCTCAGTGACGGGTCGGTTACGACCGGCCTCCAAGAGACGCATCAATTCGGGGTCTGGTTCGGGAACGTTCTGAAATTGCTTACGATCAGCCATAATCTCTCTCCACCTGGTTAGATGTACCAGCAATCATAACGCCGCACGGAGCTTCCCGAACTGTGAATTTACTGGGCGGTTTCTCTTCTTGCCACTCCGCTTCACCTTCGTTCCTACCCCACCCACTTCGCCGCTTCCTTAGCGTAGTACGTCAGGATAATGCTGGCGCCAGCGCGGCGAATCGACGTCAGCGACTCCAGAATTACGCGCTCGCGCTCAATCCACCCATTCCGCGCGGCGGCTTCGATCATGGCGAACTCGCCGGAGACTTGATAGGCGGCTAGCGGTAGATCGAAGCGGTCGCGGGCGGCGGCGATTACGTCGAGGTACGGCATGGCGGGCTTGACCATGATCATGTCGGCGCCTTCTTCGACGTCGAGAGCGATTTCGCGCATGGCTTCGCGGAAGTTGGCTGGGTCCATTTGGTAGGAACGGCGGTCGCCGAATTGCGGGGCGGAATCGGCGGCTTCGCGAAACGGGCCGTAGAAGCCGGAGGCGAACTTGGCGGCGTAGGCGAGAATTGGAGTATTCAGGAATCCAGCGGCGTCTAAGGCTTTGCGGATGGCTGCGACGCGGCCATCCATCATGTCGGAGGGGGCGACGATATCGATCCCGGCGCGGGCTTGGGAGACGGCGGTGCGGGCCAGGATTTCCAGGCTGGGGTCGTTGAGGATTTCGTAGTTGGGTTTATCGGGCGCGGTGCCGGGAGTTTGCTGCACAATCCCGCAATGCCCGTGCGACATGTATTCGCAGAGGCAAACATCGCCCATCAAAAGCATCCCGGGCACTTCCCTCTTCAACGCGCGCGCGGCTCGCTGCACGATGCCGTCGTCGGCCCATGCGCCTGTGGCGACTTCGTCCTTCGTCTCAGGCAGGCCGAACAGGATCAGAGCTTTGACACCCAGAGCGTAGGCTTCGCGAGCTTCTTTCACCGCTTCATCCACCGAGAGATTGAACACACCCGGCATAGAGCCAATGGGCTTGCGAACGCCATCCCCGGGGCAAATGAAGAGCGGATAAACGAAGGACTCGGGCGTAAGCCGAGTTTCGCGAACCAAGGACCGAAGAGCCTCACTCTGGCGCAGGCGGCGGAGACGGGTGTTGGGGAAGCCCATACCTAGGGATTCTACAACCCGGACGACTTAAGGTCGGGCCACACCTTGGTAACTTCATAATCCCGAGGGTTGCAGCCGGAGTTACGGGTTTCTTCTAGAATTTGATGAGAAACGTGCTCCTCAAACCCAATTCGACCTTTTGGCTGTTAAGCGGCGTGGCAATGTTCCACACTGCGGCCACGTTGATCTTGCCGAAGGGTTATGCCACTACGGTTGTAGGGGACGTAGTGCCGCTTGCGATTTGCGGCGTTGCGTGCGTGGCCATGATGCGCAACGGACGGCGCGCCGAAGGCGTTGTCCGAGCATTTTGGTGGCTGCTAGCATTGGGCTGCCTTCTGTGGTTCGTGAATCAGGGCATGTGGACGTGGTACGAAGTTTTGCTAGGCAAGGAACCTCCGGATTCGACGTTCGTCGACCCCATCTTGTTTTTGCACGCGGTGCCGTTCATCGCGGCAGTGGGATTGTTACCGCAGTTGCCGACGGAGAGCCGCAAGCTGTATTTCAGCACATTTAATACCGTCATTCTTACCGCCTGCTGGCTCTTCGCGTATGCCTTTGTGGTGGTGCCGGATGAATTTGTCATTTTTAACAGCGCGCGCTACAACACGACGTTCAACGCTCTCTACCTGATTGAGAATGTGCTGCTGATTGTAGTCTTGGCGCTGGCAATTCTGGTGACGCGCACACAGTGGCGCAAGCTCTACCTGCATTTGTTTTGGGCCGCGTGCCTGTACACGATTAGCTCGTTCTGGCTGAACGAGGCGATTGGCCGGGGAGAATACTACACCGGTAGCCGATATGACATTCCGTACGTGGTGGCGTTTTGCTGGATTGCGTGGATCGCGATTCGTGGCGGCGAGCTGCCACTCGCTACAGAAGCGCCGGATTCCCGGACGCTGCTGTGGATTGAGTCTTCCCACTATCTGGCAATGCTGGCTGTGGTTTCGTTGCCTTTGTTCGGTGGCTGGGCTTTGCTATGGGACCACAGCGCTCCCGAACTTCAGCATTTTCGCCTTGGGCTGACTCTGGTGTTCATGGTGATTCTTGGTGTGTGCGTGTTCATCAAGCAGCATTTTCTGAACCGCGCCCTACTCGCGATGGTGGAAGTGGAACAACGCAATGTTATTTATCTGAAGCGGTTGCAAGACAAGCTGGTGCAGAAAGAAAAGCTGGCTTCGTTAGGACAACTCGTGGCCGGAGCCGCGCATGGAATCAATAATCCGCTGACGGCGATCCTGGGCTTCTCGGAACTTTTGTCCTTGGACACCTCCCTCAGCGAAAGCGCGCGGCAATCTGTGCAGAAGATTGGCCAGCAGGCGCGACGCACCAGTAGCCTGGTGGCGGACTTGCAGAATTTTTCCCGTACCGCCACTTCGGATCGCACGCTGGTTGATGTGGCGTCGTTGGTCCAACGGGCGGAACAGCTTCAGGCGGTGGCCTTGGAGGGTAAGGATATTCGGGTCGAGATGGACTTGGAACCCGATCTGCCACGAATCTGGGGCAACGCAAACCGGCTTTTTCAGGTATTTACGCACATCGTCGAAAATGCGATTGAATCTCTGCGGGACAAGGGAGGCGGCTCTCTTTACGTTCGCCTCCGGCGCAGTGATCGTGAACTGGTAGTGGATTTTATCGACAGCGGTACGGGGATTCGTGAACCAGATCGCGTGTTTGATCCTTTCTACACAACCAAGCCTGTCGGTGGCGGAACCGGGCTGGGGCTAAGCGCTTGCTACGGGATCGTCCAGGAACACGGAGGGGAAATTTCCTGCAGCAATCGTGAGAAGGGCGGCGCGGTGTTCACGGTGCGGCTGCCGATTGCGGCGGAGCGGGTACAGGCCGCCGTGGGTAACGTCAGCGGCTGATACCATGAACGGGCATGCCGCCCACCGCTTTACAACACAGTAGCGCGCATTTACTTGAGTTCGAGCAATTCCGCGAGCTGCTGCTGGGGTATGCCTCGTCTCCGCTGGGGAAGGCGCGGATTGCTCGCCTCGGGCCGTGTACGGACCGGGAGTGGATCGAAAAACAGCAAGAATTGTCGTCGGAGATTCTCGAATTTCGGCGTGCCGGCGGACGTTTCGAGCTTTCCGGATTGCTGGAAATCTCGAAGCTGGTAGAGAAGTCCCGGATTGAGGGCGCGGCTCTCGAGACCGAGGAGATTCGAGACGTTATTCTGGTTGTGGATCGCGCGGCGGAATGGCGTGAGATTTCCCTGCGTCCTCCGGCCGCGATGAAGAGTCCGTTCCGCGGTGTGGCTGAGCTTTCCGCGCGCATTGTTGACTTCACGGAATTCCTGCGTAGTTTTCGGAACAAACTTCTACCCGACGGGACGCTGGAAGATCGCGCTTCGCCGCAACTCGCTGGGATTCGACGGGAAATTGAAAAGCAGCGCCGGACCATTCAGGAATCGCTGCGCGGCTATCTGCGACGGCTTGCTGAAGGCGGCGCGGTCCAGGATGAGCTGATCACGATTCGTGGCGAGCGCTTCGTGATTCCCGTGAAAGTCGAGCAGAGACGTCGCGTCCAGGGAGTTGTACACGGGGCGAGTTCGAGCGGCCAGACTGTTTATGTCGAGCCGCTGGAAACGATAGAACAGAACAACGATCTAGTCCGCCTGCTGGATGATGAGATGGCGGAGATCCACCGCATTCTGGTGGAGATGACGCGGCGGATTGGCGAGAACTCGACCAACATTCTTGCGGCGATTGATGTGCTGGCCGAACTGGAGATGCAGTTTGCCAAAGCACGGTTTGCTGCGGACTACAATTGTGTCCCGGCGGTGTTGTCTGGAGGGGCGCTGGTCCTGCACGGCGCGCGGCATCCTCTTTTGGAACGCAACCTTAAGCTCAAGGGCGGGCGCGTCGTCCCGACAACTTTGGAGCTGGAGGGCCAGCAGCGGCAGATCATTATTACGGGCCCGAACACGGGCGGGAAAACGGTAACGCTCAAGACTACCGGCTTGCTTGCGCTGATGGCGTTGGCCGGAATTCCTGTGCCAGCGGCCCGAGCGGAGTTTCCGATCTTTGACGCCGTATTGGCGGATATTGGCGATTATCAGTCCATCGAACAGAATCTTTCGACATTTTCCGCACATGTGACCAATATTGATTTCATCTCGCGCACGGCGACGGCGAAATCGCTGGTTCTGCTCGACGAACTCGGTTCGGCGACGGACCCCGAAGAAGGCGCGGCTTTGGCGGTGGCGATTGCGGCGTACTTTTCACGGGTGGGCGCGATGACGATTATTTCCACGCATCACACTTCGTTGAAGGTTTATGCCGCGAATACCCCCGGCGTGCTCAACGCGGCGGCGGGCTTCGACGAGACCACGCTACAACCGACGTACGAACTGCGTATGGGCGTGCCGGGTGCTTCGGCTGGGATCAACATCGCGCAACGACTTGGCCTGAATCCGGAAATTATCGACGCTGCGCGGTCGCGGCTGGGGGCGCAGGCGCTGGATATCGCAAACTTCCTCGACCGCCTGCACGCGGAGTTGCGGCAAGCGGAACAGGAGCGCATCGCTCTGCGTACGCGTGAAACGGAGCTTGCGAAAGAGAAATCGCGCCTGGCACTCGACGGATTGCGCGAGCAGCGCGACAAGATTCGAGAGATGGAGCGAAAACTCGACTCTGTGTTACGCGATTTTGAGTACCACGCCCGCGAGGCCGTGAGCGCCATTCAAGACAAGGCGGCTGCCCAGAAGCTTTCGAAAGATGCCGAGCGTCGCGTAGCCAAGCTGCGCCGGGAATTCCGCGAGCAGTTCGATTCGACCGTCGTTGCGCATACAACCGGTGCCGACCAAGGCGATCCCAACGCGCAGCCGCAAGTCATCAAACGCGTCTCCGAGGGCGACACCGTAAAGCTCAAGTCCATGGGCCGCGCCGCGCTGGTGAAGCGCAAGATCGACGATGACCAATTCGAGGTCGAAATCGGCGCGATGAAGATGAAGATCGCTCGCGACGATATTGCTGAAGTGCTTACCCGCTCGGGAGATTCGCCGGTGCAGGCGGCACGGTCGCGGGGGATTTCCGTGACCCTGGAAAAGGAAGAGTCTTCTGTGCCGGGGGAGATCAATGTGATCGGCCAGAACGTTGATGATGCGACGCGAGAGGTCGAAAAATTCCTGGACCGTGCATTCTTGGCGGGCAGAGATCGGGTGCGGATCGTTCACGGCAGTGGCATGGGAATCCTACGGAAGGCTTTACGTCAGTACCTGCAAAAACATCCGCAGGTTGCGACCGTCTCCGAGCCCCCTTTGAACGAGGGCGGTGGCGGGGCTACCGTGGTGGAGTTGAAGACCTAGTCTCGTCCGACAGTTGTCTCCTAAGTAGGGGATATATATCCTCTTGACACAAGATTACAGCAGGATCATAATCATCTGGGAAGATTATGGGGACGAAAGCTACCGCGAGACTCACTCGCCCAAAAATTTCGACGACCATTGCGCCGGAAACCCTTGGGTATATCGAGAAGCTTATCTCGAAAGGCGAAGCGCACACCGTCGCTGACGCCATCGACCTATTGGTCGAGCGTCTACGCTCCGCCGAGAACCGTGAGCGCCTCGAACTCGACACAGCGGCTTATTTTGACCGTCTCTCGCCAGAAGCGGTTGCTGAGGAGTCGCAACTTGCCGCTTCGTTGGCGGCTAGCACACGGGGGTTGGATTTTGATCGCGAGCCTTAAGCCGCGGCGGGGAGAAATCTGGATCGCCCACCTGGGCGACGCCCCGAAACGCCACTGGGTAGTGATCGTTTCGCTGGATAGCAGAAATTTAAGCGACCGCGCATCCAGTATCCTCGTGGTGCCGTTCGGCAGTTACGGCGCGGATGGGCCCACCACTATGGAATTTGCCCCTGGAGAAACCGGACTGCCCGGGCCCTCCTACCTCAAGGCACATTTCATCAATGTCTTGGAGAAAAGCTCGCTTATCGAACGTCTGCCCCGGGTGCTCTCCAACTCGCGCATGAAGCAAGTGGTGGGCATGATCTCTCGCGCTGTGGACCCCGACGCGCCGTGGCAAGGGAAGCCCGGGCGCTGAGTGGCACCGTTATCTCCTCCTCTTCCACAGCTTCTCCACAATAATTTCGCCCAGCGCCCTTCACGCAGCCGCTGCTATGACCGACAATTGAGAGGCACATTCGGCGCACACCGTCCCTCGATTTCAAATTGGGGCGGCATGCCTTACATCAATGCACCTTAGTTAAAATGTCCAATCCCGGCGATTTCGCATATACCGTCAAGCAGCAAGCGGACATTGTTCGCATCGTTGGTGACTACGTCCAGCTGCGCAAAGCGGGGGCGCAAAACTACACTGGGCTGTGTCCATTTCATAACGAGAAATCACCTTCGTTCTCTGTGCACGCCACGCGCCAGTTCTATCACTGCTTCGGCTGCCATGCCTCGGGAGATGTCTTCAGCTTCGTGCAAAAGGTGGAGAACATCACCTTCCCGGAGGCCGTCCGTGCCGTGGCGCAAAAGCTGGGGATTCCGCTACCTGCGACGACGTACAACACTCCTGGTGAGGCGCAGGACGCACGGCAGCGCGCCGTATTGCTCGACATTCACGAGATCGCGTGCGAGTTCTTTCGCGAGCAGTTGCGCCGCCCAGAGGGAGCCAAGGCGCGCGAGTATCTCGCTGGCCGCGGCCTGGACAGCGACATGATCGACCGCTTTCGCATCGGCTTTGCGCCCGACTCCGGTTTCGTGCTCAAGGACTTCCTGAAGAACAAGTTCGACGAGGATGCACTGCGCGAAAGCGGTTTGCTTTCGTGGAAAGCTGCCGACCAGAAGCCAGGCGAACCAGAAGCGGACACCGCCAAACCTTCGTTGTCGAACATGTACGCCAAATTCCGCAATCGCATCCAGTTCCCGATCTCTAGCGAAAACGGCAAGGTCATCGCCTTCACCGGGCGCACTCTGGCGACTGACGAAAAGGCTGGCCCCAAGTACCTAAACTCGCCGGAAACCGCGATTTATTCGAAATCGCGCGTGCTGTTCAATCTCAACCTCGCCAAAGACGCCATCCGCAAACTGGGCTACGCCATTTTGGTCGAGGGGCAAATGGACTGTATCTCCGTCTATGCGGCGGGGCTGCACAATGTCATCGCCAGCTCCGGCACCGCCTTCACCGAGCTGCAGGCAAAGCTGCTGGGCCGGTTCACGAAGAATGTCGTCGTCAACTTCGACCCCGATACAGCCGGCGCGGCTGCGACTGAGCGCACCCTTGGCCTCCTCGTCGAAGAGGATTTTCAGGTCAAAGTCCTGACCCTCGAAGACGGATTCGATCCCGACCTCTACCTACGCCACAAGGGTAAGCCAGCCTATGAAGAAGCCTTGCGCGGTTCGCAGAAGTATTTCGACTATCTGATTGAGCGTGCCCGGACGCAATTCCCTGTGCGCAGCGCGGAGGGTAAAGTCAAAGCACTCAACTACTTACTGCCACACATCCAGCGCGTGCCAAGTCGCATTGTGCGCGATGAGCTGGCCCAGGAGATCGCACATCGCGTCGGCATTGATTCCTCTGTTTTGCGGCAGGAGCTGCGTCACGCGGCGACGGATCGGACGGCTGCCAGTGTCAAAACTACTCTGGTGGGCCAGATCACTGCCGCCGAACACATCCTGATTCGCGCCCTGGCCTCCGCTGCCGAAATGCAGGCCATCGCCAGCCGGGTCTCCTCCCGCGAGGGCGTGGACGAAGAATTTGACCCCGCCCGGCAGGCCCAGTTTGCCCTCCGCAAAGAGCACCTCCATGAAGGTTTGGCGTCCGAGTCGCTGCTCCAGGCGCTGCTCGACGCCGGCCCGGAGAGCGGCCACCCCATGGATTTGCCGCTCCCGGAAAGCGACCGGAAGCTGCTGGCATCCGTGCTCATGAACGAGGAGGAAAACCTTTCACCAGAGTTGCTGGAAGGCGCAATCAAGGCCCTGCGTCGCACCTGGACTCGCCGACGGCTGGAGCAGATCCAGCGTGAGACGGTCGAAGCTAGCCGTCTGGGAGACTCTGCCCGCGTGGCCGAACTCGGCGCGGAGAAGGTTCGCCTCAAACGAGGTTTGAACACCCTTCCCAACACCGGAGCCGCCTGAACCGTTTTTGCTCCCGATAGCATCTAAGTACTTAGTAGCGGTAGACATACGGTGAGTCAGGCTCCGGAGCCCCGAGCATTCCAGTAGGCAGCGACGCGCTAAGCGTGCTAAACTTGTAGGGTTTTGGCTACGGCGAGTTCCGCCGCCTGAAGTTCCCACCAAACAATCCGGAAGTGGTCCGTTCTAAGCTCAGGAAAACCTGGCCAGGACAAAAAGGAAGTGCCTTTGGCATTAGAAGACAAATTTGATGACATCAAGAAGTTAATTGATGTGGGGAAAGAAAAGGGTTACCTCACCTACAGTGAAGTCAACGACCTGATTCCTCAAGACGTGCAGTCGCCCGACGATCTCGACGATCTACTCACCACAATTGGAACGCAGGGCATCGATATTCTCGAAGGCCCCGCGAAAGAACGCAAGTTCGACGACGAAGAAGCTGGGGACGATGTTGAACTCGACCTCACGCCCGGCGCGATGGAGAAGACGAACGACCCCGTGCGCATGTATTTGCGCGAAATGGGTACGGTTCCTCTGCTCACGCGCGAAGGCGAAGTCGAAATTGCTAAACGAATCGAGCGCGGGCAGAATCGCGTTCTGAAGGCTCTTTCCCGTTCACCCATCGTGATCCGGGAATTGCTGGCCATGGGCGAAGACCTCAAGAAAGGTGTTCGCTCGATCAAGGAAGTTGTCACCTTCGACGAGGAAGAGCTTACTGAAGAGATTCTGACGAATCGGCTGAAAGCCTTCACCGGCAAGATTGACGATGTTGGCAAGCTTTACAAGAAGGCACAGCAGCTCGAAGAGAAGTTCAAGACAATTTCACAGAAGAAGAAGCCGCGCGACCATCGCA
>JAYTQD010000016.1:0-2096 GCA_043746935.1 Acidobacteriaceae bacterium
GCGGTTTCGATCTTTCTTCCCCTAACGAAATTTCGGGTGCCCCGTCCTCGCGTTTTTTGCGAGGGCGGGAACGATACTGCCGATACAATCACAGGCAGCAGGCCGCGCCTAAGTCCCGGGACAAATCCGGGGCAGACGGGACGTTCCTCACCCGTGATCGCAGAGGGAACAACATATGCCCTCTTCTACTTCCTAACCTCGCGCAATCTTCTTTTGTCCAGATCGGGTCTTGCCCAGATTGCGCCCCAGCGCCGACAACACCATATACGCCGAGCGCGTCATCCCCGCCTCCCGCGCTCTCCGGTCGATGGCGTCAATCTGACTCGCGCGCGCGGTGATGTTGACGCGCACCGTCTTCTCTAAATCCACGGCCACCAGGAACGCGACAGCGCCCTTCATGGCAGGGTCGTTGGCTACATCATCAATTGTGGAAGACTCCGGAATGGCCTCGCCGTCCCCCGCCATGCCGGCGATATGCAAGGCCAAAGCCTCTCCGGCCAGGCGCCGTGCCTCTTCCAGCGTCCTTCCCGCGGTTACGCATCCGGGGAAATCCGGGAAGCTTACGCCGAAATCGGATTTGCCGTCTTTGTGCAGATATGCGATGTATTCCATAGGTTGTTCCCCCGCTGGTCCTCCGAATGTCCCGACCTAGCGCAACTTGATCTGCGCCTGCTTCTCGATGCTCTTCAGTGTTCCGATGGGCATGTCACGTTTTGGATGCGGAAGAGTTACGCGCCCCTTTTTGATCGGATGCTGGAACTGCTTATGGCTGCCGACTTGGTTGACTTCGAACCAACCATCCTGTTTTAGGGCCTTGATGATGTTCCGGGAATCCATCGGAAGTCCTCACTGGACCTTTTAATAATACACACTGAATACACACTCGTCAAGGATGGGCTGCCAGTTGCAAGCCCTACCCTCGCGCCGCCCAAAGGGCTGATCCCTAAAGTGCGGCACTCTCCCTCCTCTCTCTCCCTTACCCCGCCCGGAGAATCTCTCAGACACCCCGCAGCCCACGCTCCCCAGCCCGGACGCCCGCCCCCACCCCTCAGTTATAATTTCCCCAGAGCAGTGGAGACCCTTCATGGCCATTCAAAAGACTGAAAACATCTGGCACAACGGCAAACTCATCCCCTGGGAAAGCGCCACCATCCACGTGATGTCGCACGTGGTCCACTACGGTTCGTCCGTATTTGAGGGCATTCGCTGCTACGCCCCGCCCAGCGGCCCTGCCATTTTCCGGGCCAAAGAGCACATGCAGCGCCTGCTGGATTCCGCGCGCATTTACCGCATTGACGTCGACTACACGCGCGACCAGTTGATCGCGGGCATGTCCACCCTGATCGCCGCGAATAAAGCTTGGCCCTGCTACATCCGCCCCATCGTCCTGCGCGGATACGGCGAAGCGGGTGTGAATCCGTTCGGTTCGCCCACCGAGGTCTACATGATCAACTATCCCTGGGGCAAATACCTGGGCGCCGATGGAGATGAAGGCGTGGCCGCCTGCATTTCCTCGTGGACGCGGCTGGCTCCGAATACGCTGCCGGCCATGGCCAAAGCGGGCGCCAACTACATGAACTCCCAGCTCATCAAGATGGAAGCCGTCGTCAATGGCTACGCTGAAGGCATCGCGCTCGACGCAACCGGCTATGTCAGCGAAGCTTCCGGAGCGAATTTGTTCGTGATACGGAACGGACAAATCCTTACCGCTCCGCTGGGAAATTCCGTGCTTCCCGGAATTACCCGCGACTCGATTCTGGCGCTCGCTCGCGAAGCCGGCATCCCCGTTTCGCAAGAGCCCATTCCGCGCGAAATGCTCTACATCGCCGATGAAGTCTTCTTCACCGGAACGGCCGCCGAAGTTACGCCGATCCTCTCCGTCGACCGCATCAACGTCGGCAACGGCAAGATGGGTCCGATCTCCAAGCAACTGCAAAAAGCGTTCCTGGGCATCGTCCACGGCGAAGTCAAAGACCGCTTCGGCTGGCTCACCCCAGTCCCGGTTGGCGTGGACGCCAAACAACCCGTCGGCGTCTAGTCCCCAGCGCGTTGCAAAAGCCGCCCTCTCGGGCGGCTTTTTTCTTGCTCCAAAGACC
>JAYTQD010000017.1:0-14436 GCA_043746935.1 Acidobacteriaceae bacterium
AGTATGCACGGGGGAGGGCGAAAGCAAGAATCGCGAAACAAAGTGTCAAGGCGCAACGATTACGCAAGAGAGAGAATCGGCGAGGGCGCATAGGACGTCGGTCCGCTGGAAGATGGAGAAAAACCGGGGGAGCCGTGAGGCTCCCCCGTGGGTTGGGTCGGTGTTCGAGCCGTTCTAAAAAGTGGCCCGAAGTCCGATCTGGAACTGCCGCATGTGGGAGTCTCCCTGCAGGCTCGTGATGAGCCCGCTGCCGCTGCAGTCGACGCAGTTGCCGGGACCGTTCAGCACCGCGTGGTTGAACACGTTGAAGAACTCCGCCTGGAACTGAGCCTTAACCCGCTCTGTAATGGAGAAGTTCTTAAAGAGGGACATGTCGGCGAACCACTCTCCAGGTCCGGTGAGTGAGTTCCGCTTCGTGTTGCCAAAGGCGCCAATCCCAGGACGGCACCAGCCGCCTGCGCAGTCGCCATTGAGCAGCACTCCGTTTCCAGTGCATGCATTAGTTCGCGCCAGAGGGTTGTCGGGGCAAGCGCCGCCCAGGCTGACAAGAACATTGGCTTGATCCACCACCGGCGTGAAGTAGACCACCTGCCTCTTCTTGGGGTCAAACTTGCCCGCCGACATTGGGACAGAGCCAAAGGCTGCCGCTAGTGTGGGACGACAAGGCCCTGTGTCGCGATCCTCATTGCAAATGCTGTAGCCCGGCGAGAACGGCAAACCGCTTGCAATTGTGATGGCCGAGTTCCACTGCCACCCGCCCACAACCAAGTCGGCCGCGCGGCTAGTGTTCCCTAGGAAACGCTTGCCCCGGCCGAACGGCAGTTCGTACAGCGACGAGACAATGAACACGCTGTCGCGGTTGTAGTCCTGACGCCCGGTGCCTTGACGTAGATCCGGCTGGTAGCTGCCGTCGTTGTCATAGGCCTTGGCATAAGTGTAATGCGCCAGCAAAGTCAACCCGCTCCCTGCCCGCTGCGTTGCCTTCACTTGGATCGCCCGGTATCGGTTCACGCCGTCGTTGCCCGCATACCCAATCCCTTGTCCGCTGCAGCAAACCACATTGGTCGTGTTGCCGAGAGCGTCGGTATAGGGAGTGTTGAACGTGGTGTTAAACGGTGAACGCGCGTTGTAGCTCAGGCCCGTTCCACATCCGACGCCCTGGCAGCCCACGATCGTCGCCTGGTTCACGTTGTAGGTGGGACCATTGCCCTTGAACACATGGCTGCCGTGGTTGGCCACGTAAGCCAGCTCCAGGGTCATGGACTTGGTCACTTGAGTTTGGAACGATACGTTCCACGCATCCACGGTCGGTGCAACCAGTCGATCAGGACGGGTGTGCGGAGAAACGGTGCCCGCGGGTCCGAAGAGCGGAAGGATTCCGTTGCTCGGGATCACAGGGAAAACGTTGAAGGTAGGACCGCATGTGGCCGCGATAAACACTGCCTGGAGGCACGGCTGACCCGAGAAGTTGAATGCCGGGTTCCTGCTGTTGTTGGTTGCCGCCACCAAGCTTTGGTTAGCTAGCACAGGCAGGTTTTGTGTGACGGTGTGACCGAACAGCGATCCGAATACGCCGATGTCAAAGCTGCGCCCGTACCCCATGCGCAGTACCGTCTTGGGAGTGATCTGATAGGCGATACCGAGACGCGGAGCGAAGTTCTTGTACTCGCCGCGCGTGCTTCCGTTCAGGCTGTTGCTGCCGTAGCCCGCCACGCGAATCACGCCCTCCGGCAGAACTGCGTAGCCTCCATTGCCCTTCTTATTGACACTCTCCGGTGTGTAGTATTCCCAGCGCAATCCGTAGTTCACGGTCAGTTTGTGGGTCGCGCGCCATGTGTCCTGGCCATAAAGGAAGTACCGGTTTTGGGTTTCTACCGCGCTAGGCTCGCCAGCCGAGCCCACATACCGGTTGAAGCTGGTCACTTCCGAGAAGAGGAAGGTGGCTAAATCCAAACCGCCTCCACCAGAGTTGGAGGTGCCGAGGTGGCTGAAGTTCAGAATACCGGTGCGGTTTGCGTCCGACGGAACCCGCAGGTTGGTCGCATGCCGCAAGTCCGCGCCGAACTTAAATTGGTGGTCGCCTACGATCTTCGTCCAGTTATTGGTGATTTGATAGCCTTGCTCTTTCTCGATCAGCGGGCAGTTGCAACGCGTAACGTTGAGACCCTCACCAAAGGCCGAGAGGGTTCCGTCGAAGAAGAACCCAGGCAAACCGTTCGTGGTGGCGTCGGAAGTATTCAAGCCAGCCAATCCCAGCGAACTAGCCGCCGTGCTGTTGCCCTGGTCGAATTTGGTGGAGTGCGGGTTGTAGCGGAAGTATCCGAAGCGGACGTCCGTCAGCAACGTGTTGCTCACCGTGTAGTTAAAGCCCGACGCCAGACTGTAGTTGTTGATCAAAGACTGCCCACCAAGGCCCAGGTAACCCAAACCACCTCCGCCGATTGTGTTGCCATACACTGGCGCGCCGCCCAGCGAGAAATGGCCATGGGTGTAGCGCCCGAACAATTGCAGCTTTTGGCTGGCAAAATAGTCGCCGCGAACCACGTACTGGTAGTCGTTGAATGTGCCGGAACCCGTCTTCGTGTAGTTGTTCTGCGTTCCGTTGTTCGTGCCAGTGGTGTTTGGTGCGGGCAGCAGAGCAAGAATCTTCTCGCCTGTGGTCAGGCCGGTCGGGATGCTCTGGTCGTAAGATTGCAATGTTGCCTGCGGAATGACGTTGTTGGCATAAGCGGTACGCGAGCCGTCCACTTGGTATGGGTTATAGACTTGGCCTCCGCCACTCAGACCCGCGGCGAGATACTCGCTCAGGTCGCAATTCGCGCTGCCCGCCGTGAGACAGCTTGAGCGTACCAATGCGGTGGGAACCGTGCCCTTGTAGCTGGTCCCCGCTACGCGCCGGGTTCCTTCGTAGTCGCCGAAAAAAAACAATTTGTTCTTGATCAGTGCGCCGCCCAGTGAGGCGCCATACTGCTTCCACGAGTTAGCTGCTGCCGAGCCGGTAAACGGATCCTTCGCAGGAGCTTTCGGATTCAAATCATAAAAGTAACCGCTGCCATGGAGTTCGTTCGTGCCCGACTTCGTCTGGGCGCTCATGATGCCCGCGGTGGCTTTGCCGAATTCGGCGTCATAGTTCTGCGTGGCGATCTTGGTTTCGGTCACCGCGTCCAGGCTGGGGTTGACGATGATAATGCCCAGAATCGGATCCGCGTTGTCGGTACCATCCAGTTCGAATCCGGTGCCGCTGAAGTGTTGCCCGTTCACGAAAATCTGCTTGCTGCCTTGCGGATTCTCCGTGGCCGCGTGCGCCCAGCCGGTGATGATCTGAGTTCCCGGGGACAGCAGTTCCAAGCTTTGAAAGTTGCGGTTCAGGATGGGCAGTTCAGCCAGCTGTTTTCCGCTGAACTCGATGGCGACATCGGCGCGATCCGTTTTGAGCTGAGGAGCCTCAGCCGTGACTTCCACCGTTTCCGAGGCGCCGCCCACCACGAGACTGGCGTCCACGCGGCTGCCGTTGTCGGCGGTCACGTTCACTTCTTTCTGCTCGAGGGCCTTGAAGCTAGCCGCCTCGAAACGAACCCTATAAACGTCAGGGATCAAGTGCGTCACCGTGTAGTTGCCGCTCTCGTTGGTGGTCCCAGTCACCACGGTGCCCTTGCCCAGCGACGTCACCGTGATCTTCGCATTGGGCACCACTGCGCCCTGCGCGTCCGTCACCGTACCCAGAATGCTTCCGTACACGGCCTGCGCCGACGCCTGTTGCGAAGTTAGAACCGATACGGCCAGCAACAGCACCACAAGACAGATCAACTTGGTTCGAACCATTTCGAGGCTCCTTCGTTTCACCACTCTAGAATTTTTCACGCGCCCCAGACTCGTCTGAGAGTGCTAGTGCCGCCCTGGGGTCTCCGCACACGCGTCGCTTACGAAGCTGCAAACAGATGCACAGCGACCCGGAGAGAATTTATAGTAGGAAACAATTAGACTGTCAAGTAAATTGTTAAGCGCTTTCAGGATTTATGTAATATCAGGTCAAAATAGGCAGGCGGTGTCTGGCGGGTCTGTGCGGCTAACTGGCTGAACCCTTAGGTGAGTTTTACGTCCTACCTACGCGGGCTCTGGAGCCGTTCATCCGAGCTCCGCATGACTCTCGGATCACCAGTTGGCACTGGAACAGGATGTCGCGGTGAGGGAGGTCTGGGTTGGCGATGCGCTCGGTCAAGGCTCGAACGGCCGCCGCGCCGATGTGCTGGCAGGGTTGGTGTAACGTGGTCAGGGGCACGCGCAGCAAGCTGGCATATTTCACGTCATCCACGCCCACGATGCGCACGCTTTGCGGAGTCTTGATGTCCAGCAAGTCTAATGTTTGCATTAGGTTAGCGGCAGTAAGGTCGTTAGCGCAGACCAAGGCTTCCACGCTGGAAGCTTGCAAATACCGGCGAATTTCGTCTGCGTCCGAGGGGTCGCCTTCGGTCACCCAGTCCGCCATCGGAGTGATGCCGTGCCGCTCGAGAGCCTCGCGATAGCCAGTGAGGCGTCCGAACACAGTTTCCGCCGAATAGGGGCGGCTATAGAACCCGATCTTATGGCATCCCAGCCGGAGTAGGTGGTCGGTCAGGGTGAAGCCCGCCATGCGGTTGTCGATGCCCACGCGGTCATAACGGCTGCGGCGCGGGTGTCGATATAAGTCCCTATCTAACAACACGATAGGGACATGAGCCGCATCCAGAGCCTGGACGATCCGCTCATTCGTCGATTCGGCGTTGGGGGTTAGCTCCAGCGGGGCGAAGAAAACGCCGGCGACCTTGCGGGCGATGCACTGCTGCGCGGACTGCCAGGCCTGCTCGGCCATATCGCTGTAGGCGCTGATGTTGGTGGAGGCCCATAGCAGCGCGTGCTGCGCCTCCTGCGTAAAGCGCGCCATTTCGCGGCAAATCGGGTCGAAAATCTCAGTTTCGCCGAGGCCTGGAATGACCAGCCCGAAAACGTGACCCTGGTCGGAGCCAGCCTTGCGGACGAAGGTTCCCGAGCCGGCGCGGCGGGCGATCAGGCCTTCATATTGCAGGTCGCGGAGCGCGCGGGCCACCGTGGGGCGGGAAGTATCGTATTGCTGGACCAGTTGCGCTTCAGTGGGGAGGCGTTGGCCCTCTTGGTAGCGGCCGGAGGTGATGGCGCGGCGAATCTCGTCGCAGATCTTGGCGTGCTTTGGTTGACCCATAGCTGTATTATCTGAAAAACAATAGCTGACATTACATTTATAACGCGATGTTTGTAAAGGGAAAAATCTCGCCTATGAAAAAAGAGAGGGACAAGTTGCTACTATTTCTACCAAAAACGGGACAAAAGAGGTGAGAAAAGTTAACGTTTACATCCTTTAATACTTATTGGGGATGGGCTTCGAGCTCGGAGGCCCGGCGAAGCTCCTTTTCGGCTTCAGCGACGTGACCCTGGCCTTGCAGGGCGTGGGCGAGTTGCAGGTGAGCGGGAGCGTAGCTTTCAGCGGCCTGGATAGCGGCGCGAAATTGGGCGATGGCGGCGTCGAGGTCTCCGGCGTTGAGCAGCCGCGTACCGGAATTGGTGGAAAATGTTGCGGCTTGGAGGTTGGTATTGGTGGCGCTGATGGTGGCGGCGGCTTTGGCTTCTTCAGCGGCACCCGCGGTATCGCCCAGTTGACGAAGGACGGCGGCGAGTGTGGTGTGTGCTCCGGCGAAGTCGGGTTGGAGGCGGAGGGCTTCGCGAAGCGAGGCGGCAGCTTCCGGGAGTTTCCCTTGCTGTTTCAGAACCGTGCCCAGCGTGTAGTGGGCTTCGGCAAAGTTGGGTTCAAATTGAATGGCGCCGTGAAGTTGCTCCGCGGCTTTATCGAATTCTCCCTGTTGCCAATACAGAACGCCCAGAGTGTAGTGAGCGTCGGCCAGGTCCGGTTTCAACTCGATGGCCTTGAGCAACTCCTGGATTGCCTGGCCGAGCTGGTCTTTGAGCTTGTAGGCGAGGCCGAGGTTGTAGTGGGCGGAGGAATCGTTGGGGTCGAGGAGGATGGCGGCCTTGAGCTCGGTGATAGCGTCGTCGAAGTCGGCACGCTGCAAGAAGGCGATGCCGAGGTTTTCCCGGAAGCTGCTGTCTTCGGGGCGGAGCTGTGCGGCCATGCGAAATTTTGCGATGGAGCTTTCGGCGTCCCCTTTTTGGATGAGGGCGAGACCCAGGTCGTTGAAAGCCTCGGGATCTTGAGGATGGAGTTTGGTGGCAGCGTCGAAGGCGGCGACCGCACAGTCCAGATCGGGTGCGCGCTGGCAGGCTAGGCCGAGGGCGATTTGCGCCTCGAACCAGTCGGGTTTGAGTTCGACGGCAGCGTGAAGTTCGCGGAGTGTTTCAGTCGGTTTGGAGTGCGCGGCGAAAACTTTCGAGAGATAGAAGTGCGAGGAGGCGTCGCGGGGGGCCAGTTCGATCGCTTTCCCGAGTTCGCTGGCCGCGGCGTCGAATTCTTGCATCTGTGAGCGCAGCACGCCAAGGTGAATATGCGCAGGCACGTAGTTGGGTTGAAGGCGCAGAGCTTCCGTGAAAGCGGCAGCGGCTTCGGTGTTGTGGTCTTGTTGCGCGAGAACGGAGCCGAGGTCATCTTGCAGGTCGGGGCGTTGCGGCGCAAGCTCGACGGCGCGGCGGAGTTCCGTGGTGGCCTCGTCCGGGCTTCGCTGGCTGAGGGTGCGGCCTAACATGCGGTGGGCTTCGGCGTTCTTGGGTTCGAGCTTCACAGCAATGCGTAGTTCTTGTTCCGCTTCTGGAGCTTTGCCTTGCTGGGCCAGAATACTGGCGAGCGTGATGCGGGCATTCGCAAAAATTGTCCGAAGCTTGACGGCGATTTTGAGATGAGAAGTGGCGGCGGCGAGTTCCCCTTGCTGGGCGAGAACCCAACCGAGGGAGGCTTGGGCATCGGCATTGGCGGGAGTCAACCGGACCGCTTTCTCGAACGCGGCGCGAGCGGAAGACAGGTCTCCCTTCCGCAGCGCCTCCAGGCCGCGTTGGTAAACCGCCGCTGCGGGAGACGCGGGAGCTGTAGTGCGTGCTAGGCTGCTGGTAAGCAGCAGTGCGGTGGCAAGGATGCCGGCAAATTTGAAGAGGCGGGACACGATAGCTTGTTGAAGACCTTTGCGAATTCTTTCCGTATTATAGGCACGGCTGGGGTAAACCTCCGAGCGGCGGTCTCTACGTTGTTTCTCTTTGCGGCGCTTTCCGCAAGTGCGCGCGCGCAATCCAAGCCCGCTCCGATTGTGAATTTCACCGACCAAGCGGAGAAGGCTGGACTGCTTTCCCTTAACGTTTTTGGCGGGAAAGAAACCAAAAAATACATCATCGAAACCACCGGAACGGGCGTCGCCATTTTTGACTATGACAATGACGGGTGGCCGGATATTTTTCTGGTCAACGGAACCACGCTGGAAAGCTCGACTGGTCAAGGCGCGCCGACGAACCACCTCTATCACAACAACCACGACGGTACATTTACCGATGTAACGAAAGCGGCTGGGTTGGAAGCGACCGGCTGGGGCCAGGGTGTTTGCGTTGGCGACTACGACAACGATGGTTGGGAAGATCTCTACGTTACCTATTACGGTCACAATCGACTTTTTCACAACGAACGCGGCGTCTTTCAGGATGTCAGCGACAAGGCTAGCGTTTCCGGATCGAAACAGGCTTGGGGATCGGGTTGCGCGTTTGTAGATTACGACCGGGACGGAAAGCTCGACATCATGGTTGCGAATTATGTGGACTTCGATGTTTCCACAGCGCCGTTGCCGGGGCAAGGGACTTCGTGCGTGTGGAAGGGCATCCCGGTGATGTGCGGGCCGAACGGGTTGAAGCACGCTTCGAACGCGCTCTACCACAATCGCGGCGACGGGACGTTTGAGGACGTGAGCGTCAAGTCGGGAATTTCCAAGGCGGATGGATTTTACTCGCTGAGCGTTTCAACTTTGGATTACGACAACGATGGGTGGCCGGATATTTATGTGGCTTGCGACAGCCGGCCCAGCATTCTCTATCACAACAACCATGACGGGACGTTTACGGATGTGGCGGTGGTGGCGGGCGCGGCGTTCAACGAGGACGGGCGCGAGCAAGCCGGGATGGGATCGACAATTGCGGACTACGATGGCGACGGGCGACTGGATATTTTCAAAACGAATTTCTCCGACGACACGGCGACGCTCTACCGCAACAACGGCGATGGAACGTTTACGGATATGACGTTCAGCGCTGGACTGGGGCTGCGGACGAAGTATTTGGGCTGGGGCACGATGTTTCTGGATATCGACAACGACGGTTGGCCGGACATCCTCTTGGTAAACGGGCATGTGTATCCGGAGGTGGACAAGCATCATCTCGGCGCGGATTACGAGGAACCTCGGATTCTATACCGGAACAACGGAAATGGAACGTTTACGGATATTTCGGAGTCAGCGGGAACAGGGATCACGGCGCGGTCGTCGGCGCGTGGGCTAGCGGTGGGAGATCTTTGGAATGATGGTCGCATGTCGGCGGTGGTGAGCAATATGAATGCGCGGCCGAGTCTGCTGGTGAATGATGTGCGAAATGGGAATCACTGGATTGCCATCAAGACGGTGGGGACGAAATCGAATCGGGATGGCATCGGGGCGAGGCTTACCTTAAGAGTGGGGAAGCGGACGCTAGTGGATGAGGTTCGCAGCGGATCGAGCTATGACTCGCAGAGCGATCTGCGAGTGCATTTTGGGCTGGGCGCGAATGCGCGGGTTGATTCGCTAGAAGTGCGGTGGCCGAATGGGGATTCGGAGAGGTTTAGCGAGTTGAAGGTAGACGCAGTGAACACGGTGATCGAAGGAGCAGGCACGGTTGTCGAACCGGATGTTAAGAAGGCGGTTTCGCACTAGACCGCGGTTCAATGGAGGCACGGGCGTCCATGGAGCCCTACTTGGCTGGGAACTTCATCACGCGGGCGATGCCTTCGCCCTCTTTGACATAGACCACTTGATTAATCTCAACGTTCTTCAGCGAATCGATCTGGCCTGAGGGCCAGCGGATTTCTAGCAAGTCTACTTTTTCAGATTTTCCAATCCCGAAATGCACGCGCAAATCACTTTGCGAGAAATATCCGCCCCCGCTGCGGACTTCGTCAATCTGTTGGTGGGGTTTCGGCTCGCCTGAGTTTTGCGTGACGCACTTGATTCTTACGCCGATGCCGCTCCGGTTCGACTTGGTGCCAATCACGCGAATCTTGATCCAGTTGTGACCGGTTATTGAATCGCAGCGAAGGAGTTGCGGATAGTCGTTGACGGTGTTTACGACGATATCGATATCTCCATCATTGTCGAAGTCACCAAAAGCGCAGCCACGCGCGGCGACTGGGTCCATGATCCCGGAGCCGGCGGCTTCCGAGACATCGGTGAAGTGTCTATTGTGCTGGTTGCGGTAGAGAATCTTGCGCTGCGCGTAGCCAGCCTCGGTCTTGAGTTGTTCCACCTCTGGATATACGTGACCGTTGCAGAGCAAGATGTCAGGCCACCCGTCGTTGTCCATATCAAAGAATCCGCAGCCCCAGCCGAGGTAGCGCGTGGTGAGGCCTAAACCAGCTTCGAACGTGGTGTCGTCAAAAGTGCCATTGCCGAGATTACGATACAGCGACGGCGTGTCCCCGGCGAAATTTGTCTTAACAAGGTCCAGGCTGCCATCGAGATCGTAATCCGCGGCAGAAATGCCCATGCCAGCTTGTGGCTTGCCGTCGGAGCTAAGGGCGCATCCGGCTTCGATGGCCACGTCAAGGAACTTGCCGTTCTTTTGGTTTTTATAAAGCGCGCTGGCGGTGGAATCATTAGCCACGTAGATATCCGGCCAGCCGTCGTTGTCAAAGTCGGCGACCAGCACGCCGAGGCCGTAGGTTCCGTTGGCTCCAGTGATTCCAGATACTTCGGAGACATCTGTAAAAGTTCCATCACCGTTGTTATGGTAAAGAATGTTTTTGCCACCCTTCATTCCAGGAGGACCACAAGCGACCATGACGCTCTTGTAGAGACACGGACCAGATTCTGGAACAGGCGCGGTGGCCAGGTCGAGGTCGATGTAGTTAGCTACGAAAAGGTCGAGCTTGCCGTCGCGATCATAGTCAACGAAGGCGCAGCCGGTACTCCAGCGGGTGGCCTTGCCGCCTAGGCCGGATTTTTCCGTGACATCGGTGAAAGTACCGTCGCCGTTGTTGCGGTAGAGGGCGTTGGTCTTGCCGTAGTAGGTGACGAAGATGTCGTCCCAGCCGTCGTTGTCGTAGTCGCCGACGCAAACGCCTTGCCCCCATCCAGTGCGCGTGAGCCCGGCTTTCGCGGTGACATCGGTGAAGGTGCCGTCGCGATTGTTCTTGAAGAGATGCGAGTGGGGCTCTTGCCCTGCGGGGAAACCTTCGAGCCGCCAACCGTTCACGATGAAGATATCGAGCCAGCCATCGTTATCGAAATCATAAAAAGCAATACCGCAGCCGGTGGTTTCGAGGAGGTATTTGTTCTTGTGTTCGCCGCCGTAGATAGTTTTTTCGGTGAGCCCGGCGGCATGGGCGACGTTTTCAAAACGTACGCCAATGTCGGTTGGTTTTGCCGCCTGCGTGTCACCAATGGGATTTGGACCCGCCATGGCGAAGACATCCACCAACGGCAGCACCAGCGCCGACCGGCTCAGCGATTTCAGAAACTTTCGGCGTGAAAACATGGGAAAGCTAAATCCTCGGGGCATGGCTCGCGCGACCAACTTTTCCATCTTAACTGGAAGAGGTGAGGATGCGCCTGCCGGAGGAAATGTAATGACTTTGACCTGATAAGATCCGTTGCCGATTTCCCGTCAAGCGGAGTACAGTACCGAGTTGACACCTTGTTGTGAGCTCTGTTCCAGACCAGACTCTTTTAGGAGACTGTTTGCCATGACGCGTTACTTGAGAATCCTCGCCAGTGTTTTACTTGTTGTCAGTGCCACGGTGACGTTCGCCCAGAAGCCCAATGCGCCGGGGCACGAGTGGTGGAAGCGCGCCGTGTTCTACGAACTCTATCCGCGCAGTTTCGCCGACAGTAACAACGATGGCATCGGAGATTTGAAGGGCATCGCCTCGAAGATGGGTTATCTGCACGCCTTGGGCGTCGATGCGATCTGGATTTCGCCGTGCTTTCCCTCGCCGCAAGTGGATTTCGGCTACGACGTTTCGGATTACGAAAATATAGATCCGATGTATGGGACGCTGAAGGATTTTGATGCGATGGCCGCCGAAGGCAAGAAGAAAAGCGTGCGCATCATTTTTGATTTTGTTGTGAACCATTCTTCCGACAAGCACTCGTGGTTTGTAGAGTCGAGTTCTTCAAAGACCAATCCGAAGCGCGACTGGTATATCTGGCGCGACGGCAAGGCCGATGGAGGACCTCCCAATAACTGGATCTCGCTATTTGGCGGCTCCGCCTGGAAGCTCGATCCACGCACCGGCCAGTTTTATTATCACTATTTTTATGCGGAGCAGCCGGATCTGAATTGGCGGAACCCTGAAGTGCAAAAGGCGATGTACGATGCCACGCGATTTTGGTACAAGCGTGGCGTGTCGGGCTTCCGGCTGGATGCGGTGGATACGTTGTTCGAGGCGCCGGATTTGCCAGACAACGCGGTGTTGCCGGGCACGAATCACTTCGGCGACCCTATCACGGATGAAAAATTCAACAAGAAGCTTCCTGAAGTTCACGACGTACTGCGCGGATTGCGTAAGGTGGCGGATGAGCATGGAGCTGTTCTGATCGGAGAAACGTGGACTGAGAACATCGCCGAGCTTAAGGAGTATTACGGCGAAAAGAACGACGAGATCCAGATGCCAATGAATTTCCTGTTTACGCAGGTGAATCAGGTGTCTGCGCCAGCGTTTCGCAGTCAGATCACGGCGGCGGAATCGACCGGCCAGTGGCCGGTTTGGGTGATCAGCAATCACGACATCGTGCGATCCTACAACCGCTATGGTGACGGTCAGCACAACGACGCCATCGCCAAGCTCCTGGCGGGACTGTATCTGACGCTGCGTGGCACGCCGATCATGTATTACGGCGAAGAGTTGGGTATGGAAAACAACACTCCCACGCGCAAGGAAGATGTGCAGGATCCAATTGGGCAGCGCGGCTGGCCGGAAGAAAAAGGCCGCGACGGCGAGCGGACTCCCATGCAGTGGAGCGATGCGCCGAACGCCGGGTTTTCGTCGGCCAAGCCTTGGCTGCCGGTGCCGGATTCCTACAAAACACACAACGTGGCGACGGAATCGAAAGACCCGGAGTCGGTGCTGAATTTCTACAAACACATTCTGGCGCTGCGGCATAAGAACGAAGCTTTGATTGACGGCTCCTATGTCGTCCTGAACGAAGGCGATGCGAATGTGCTGGCCTATCTGCGGAAGTATGAAGGAAAAGCCGTGCTTGTTGTGCTGAATTTTTCCGGCGCGGCGCAGGAGTCGAACGTGGACCTGGCAGCTCAAGGTCTATCGAATGACAAAGTACGGGAATTGGTCAGCACGGCCAGCCATGCGCAAAAAGGGAAGACGCCGCTTAAGATAACGCTGGAGCCGTTCGGCGTCTACATGGCGGAAGTCACGAAATGACGTTCTCGCGGAGAGCATTCCTGCAACTCTCTGGAGCGGCGGCGGCAGTTCCGATGTTGCCTCATTTTCTGTCAACGGAACAGAAAGCAGCGAGCGCACTCTGCTCCAAGCTGGCTTCGGATCCGCTGCGTCCGCAATATCACTTGCTGCCCGCTTCGAACTGGATGAACGATCCCAACGGGCCCATCTTTTATCGCGGACGCTATCACATGTTCCATCAGTACAATCCCAAGGGCGCGGTGTGGGGGAACATGAATTGGGCGCATGCTTCTAGCACGGACATGGTCTACTGGCGGCACGAGCCGATTGCGATTTCGCCCACGCCTGGTGGCTTTGACCGTGACGGCGTTTTCAGCGGTAGCGCCGTGTTGGATCACGGCGTGCCGACCGTGATTTATACGGGCGTCCTGCCTCCTGCCGCGGAGAATGAAGCCACCCTGCGCGATGGTGTGCACACTTGGCGAGAGGTGCAGTGTTTGGCCGTGTCGCACGATCCCAACTTGCGTACCTGGGAGAAACTGGCCGATCCGGTCATCGCATCTCCGCCCCCTGGGATGGAGGTTACGGGATTCCGCGATCCCTTTGTTTGGCGGGAAGGCGATTCTTGGCTGTTGATTGTTGGTTCCGGATTCAAGAACAAAGGTGGAGCGATTTTGCTGTACAAGTCCACAGACCTGCGCCACTGGACGTATTTGCACACGCTGGTCGAAGGCGTCGGAAATACGAAAGACATCGTAAACCCAGTCGATAAGGGCGAAATGTGGGAGTGCCCCGACTTTTTCCCGTTGGGCGCGAAGCACGTATTGCTCATCTCAACCGAGGGAAAAGTGCGTTGGAAGGTCGGAACCTACAAAGAGCAACGCTTCACTCCGGAGAAAGAAGGCGTGGTTGACTGGGGTGCGTACTACGCCGCCAAGACCATGCCTGACCGCGACGGCAATCGCATCCTGTGGGGATGGATTCCGGAAACGCGGCCCGAGGCGGAGCACAACGCAGCCGGATGGGCGGGCGCCATGGCGCTGCCGCGCGTTCTCTCGTTGAACGCCGAGGGAGAATTACAGATGGAGGTCGCACCGTCCGTTCGCAAACTCCGACGCGCACACGTGAGCTTTTCCTCGCAGGCCACTGTCGACGCGCGACACAAGGCTTTAGAATCCCTGCGTATCCATGATTTGGCCGCTGAAGTTAGCTTGAAGTTTCATCTCAAGATGGACCAGCCTTTCACACTGCGTTTACAATCTGAAACAGGCGAGAAGTTTGCCACAATGACTTGCGCGGCAAAAAGTAGTGGCCGCGAACTCACGGTGAACGACGTGACCGCTCCGCTCGCTGGAGCTGCGGACTCGTCGGTTCACCTTCAGATGTATCTCGATGGGTCGGTGCTGGAAGTCTTCGCCAACGGGACGACAACATTGACGGCACGCATCTACCAGGCTCCAAGAGGGCTGCTACGCTTGATTGTCGAGAGGGACGCTCAGCTGGCCGCACTCGATGTTTGGCAAATGCAGCCCATTTCCCAAGACCGCCTCACGCACTCACTTTGTGGGTAAAGATTCCGCCTTGCTCGCTCTGGTATAGCCATCTTTCAGGCCTCGCAGCCTTGCTGGTTCTGTTCTTTTTGTCCCCAGGTTTTTGCTGTTGGGTTTTCCGCATGCACAGGCCAATACTCCCCGCCGTATCCAGAAGGGTGTTCGCTTTGAGTTCTAATGCGTCGCTCGGGTGCCCCGTCCTCGTCGCGTTTTTTAGCGACAGAGCCTGCCCTGAGAGGTTGTGACTTTATTCACTCTTGGCCATTTTAAGGGTGCATAAGTCTT
>JAYTQD010000018.1:0-2093 GCA_043746935.1 Acidobacteriaceae bacterium
GCTTTCCAAGGTACAGGGACTGGGCTCCAGAGTCTGGGGTGAAGCGTAAAGCAAGATCTCCGGTTACAGAACCCTAACGGGGGCAATGACGCATCGGTAGAGCACCTGAACCTACCGTTTCGCGGCAAGAAGTTCAGAACAGCGGCGAAACGCGCGTAACGCCACTGTAGAAATTCTCTCAGTGGAACGATTCTAAGTCAAGAACTGTTTTCAAGTATTTCCGCGGAATGCCTTACTGGGCGCGGGTTTTGGCCGATGCTGGGCGGCGGGCAAAGGTCATTTGTGACGGTTATTCGGCAGTTCTGTCCGAAGGGTTGCCGGATCCGTGTGGGGTTCCCGTTGGAGCGCTTTTCCTCGGGGGCTGAAGCCCCTAATTCAGAAGCCTTAACGCGGCGCTGAAGCGCCGCTCTACCGTGCTGGCTGTTCACCAACAGTGGGGTTGTTCTGGGAGTGGCTCTTCCTAGAACGTTCCCACACAAGCCAAAAGAAGGCTTGTGTGGGGCACCCGCGATCTTCGAGTGAAAACGGACCGACAAGTCACGGTTGTTTGGTCTGCGGCTTCCACGGGAATACCTTAGCAAGAACCGCAGCTCCGTCCATCGTCACGATGATCTGGAATGGAGTGGACGAGCAGTCGGCACATCCATTCTTTGGCGGCTCAGTGTACTCGATTGAATATACCCACTGATCGCCCACAGGCATCAGTGCCACCACTCCACGGGTCCATTGCTTAGCGTCGGGAAAGAGCTTTGCCATATAGGCCGCGGCGGACGCTATCGCATGCCGGACCGGAAGTGGCGGATCCATCTGATCTTCGAGCCATCGAGGACTGTTCGCTAAAAGCTCAGGTGTAACCGAGAAGTCATAGCGCTTTCCGTCATGGTAGCTGTAGAAGACAGCGCTGGTAGACTCGCACATCCCGCCGGAACACAACCCGCAAAAAATCAAGGCAAAAGCGATTGTGTGTTTCAAAGTTTTCCTCCACCGATGTCGTTCCGAACAAGGAGAGTCTACTCCATTGGCAGCAAATTCTTGCTAAGCCACTGCGTCTCGTCTTCGTATGCGCGGGGTATGCGCGGGGAACCTCCAATATGAAGAAGCCCGTCAGTGCCTATGCCCTTGGTGCGAATGGCTCTCCACGGTCGGCATCACACACCCATCCGCCACGTGACATTCCATATGCTCGAACTGAATGGTCGTGTGGCCCAGTCCGAAGTCGTGCAGTAATTTAGCGTTCACGTCGCGCAGAATGCGTTCGCTGGCAGACAACGGAATGTCCTCGATGCCGACGTGGCAGGAGAGAGCGTGCGTCTCCGAGCCAATGCTCCACACGTGCAGGTCGTGGACGTAGTTGACGCCGGGCACGGACAGAATGGCGGCTTCGACTTTTTCCAGGGACACGCCGCGCGGTGTGCCTTCGAGAAGGATATTCAGTGTCTCGCGCAGAATGCCAAACGACGACCAAAGAATCAGCACGGCGATCCCGAGGGAAAGCGCGGCATCGATCCAGTGGTGTCCGGTGAGAACAATGGCCACGCCGCCCACAATGACCGCAGCCGTGGAGAGCGCGTCGCCAAACTGGTGCAAAAACGCGCTGCGCAGGTTCACGTCGCGGCTGGTGCGATAGAGCAGGAACGCGATGATGCCGTTCAAGACGAAACCCGCCGCTGCCACCCAAATCACCGTCTCGGCATGGACATCGCTGGGAATGCGCAGCCTGCGGAACGCTTCGTAGAAGATCCAAAAGGCAACAATGACGAGCGTGGCGGAATTCGCTAACGCGGCCAGCACTCCGGCGCGGCGCCAACCAAAAGTCTTGGTCGCGCTGGCGGGGCGACTCTCGAGATAGACGGCGAACCAGGAAAGCCCCAGGGCAATGAAGTCGGAAGCATTGTGTCCGGCCTCGGAAAGCAGAGCGAGGCTGTGGGCGCGGATTCCGGCGACGACTAGCAGAACGATGTAAACCAGCGTCAGGACGAGCGATAGGCGCAGCACGCGGGCGACGCCGTCCGAGCTTTGGCCGGGGGCGGCCTGGAAGTGCGCGTGACCGTGGGCGTGGGCATGCATAGTTCTAGTTTACGGTCCGGCGGGGC
>JAYTQD010000019.1:0-5575 GCA_043746935.1 Acidobacteriaceae bacterium
GTCGAAGGGGTTAGGACTTGGAAGTTTGAGCCCGGCAAGAAGGATGGCGTTCCCGTCGCCGTCGAGATTACCGTACAGGTGAGTTTCACCCTGTTGTGAGTTTTGGGATTGTTAAGTAGCGCTGGCCCCCCCAAGACGCGGTCGCAAACCCGGAAAACTGGTGCGGGGTGTACACCATTTTGCCCAATTGGACGCATTGAAAGTTCCAAAATGTGCAAACCCTTGCACTTTTTCCTCAAAAACCCGCGCACGTGAAAAATCTTGTCAAGCCCCCTACGACGCGGTTTTCCGCGTAAGTTCCATATTCCAAACCAAATATAAATTCCAAAAATGTGACAATTTACCCTCTGCACCGTGCTATTCTAAACTTAAGAGTAGATTTTGCTGATTTCTGCGGCGCACTCCCGATTTTTCGGGTATGCGCCTTTCGTATTTTCCGACCTTTTCAGGAGGCGCTCATGGGCAAAGCACCGCAGCAAGGCGACATCGCCGAGACAGAATTCTTGGCCCGGGCCACGAAAAAGGGATTTCGCGTTTGCCGGCCCTACGGCTCGGATTGCCCGTATGACTCGATTCTCGACAACGGCCTCATCCGCTATCTGGTCCAGGTCAAGTCCACCTCGGCTCTGCATCACAAGAACGTTTACTTCGCGCGCGCGGGGAGGCGTTTCGGGCACCGCGGCCTCAAAATCCGCCCCTATGCGGAATCGGAGATCGACTTTCTCGCGGCTTACGTCGTCCCAGAGGATACTTGGTACTTCATCCCCATCGGCGCTCTGGGCGGCGTAACCAGCCTGTACCTTTACTCCCGCCACCACAAAAAGAAAGGAAGGTGGGATCCCTTCCGCGAGAACTGGGACCTGTTCCGCCAGCATCAGACCCCGGATGTGAGCCGGTTGATGCACATCGGGAGAGATGCCCCACCACGGGGATAGGCAGCGCGGGTGGCCTTTTCTCAGTTGCGCCTTTTCATTACCATAATGGAACGATGGGTGGGGCACCCATCTGTCCTGGTGGGGATAGAGAGGTCAAAAGCCTGGGCCACCCGCCACTTATGGCACCGCTGAAGCGGCGCCCTGATACAAATCTTACTTTCACCACGGGCTGCTAAGCTCGCCCCGCCCCTGCCCCCTGCTAAAACTCTCCTGCCATCCTGTTGCACTTTAAAAAACAAGCAAGTCTCAGCGTCGTTTGAAACGATATCTCTCCTTCGCGCACCATATCTCTGACCACCCGTGCAGAACGGGTCTGGCTCCGTTAGCTAGAGCTGGCACAAATCGATGTATACGAAGAGGGCATCCCATGGGCCTACTTTGCCAATTAGTGTTTCAACCGGTTATCAAGCTGATCCAGGTTGTCGTCTCCGTCATCGAGTACATTCTCGTTCAAATCTGCCGCCTTATACAGGAAGTGGTCACTATCATCACGCAAATCCTGGAATATCTTTGCAACACCATCGTTCATACCGTTTGCAACGCCGTCTGCAGCGTCATTTGCGGTATTTGCGACTTTTTCTGCGGCATCTTTGGCTGTGATTGCGGCTGCGAAAAAATCTGCAATTCCGTTTGCAACGTAGTCACCGACATCGTATGTAGTTGGACGTATGTCCTTACATCCGTACTTCAGTTTATTACCCGCCTGGTATGCACTTACATTTTGCAAGGCATCTTAGTTCTCCTGAATCTCATTGAAGCCATTGTCACCATGGTGCTGACGTGGGTCTGCACTCTCATCGGCATCGTCATTAACTGGTTCATCTGCTGGACCTACCTGGGTGAGATCTTCAACAACACCAAGCCTCGCCGCTTCCGTGTCGCGCCCAAAATCATCCGCAACAGCCAGGGGCATTCCGATTGGTTTGTCTACGTCAACAATCCCAATGCCGACGGCGCCGTGGATCAGAATCTTCAGGGCTACATCCTTAGCGATCAAGGCAGGCCTCTCGTGCCTGTCGTCAACGCGGGCACAGGCGACATCGCCTATTTCGAAGTTGTCACTCGGGGTAATTTCATCACCGGACGCCTCAAGAGGCTCGACGGACGCGAAGATCAGTTCGTGCCAGGGCAACCGCTACTCTATTACCCTTACAAGGTAATGGAGATCGCCAGCCACCTCTTCGGCGACATCTTTGCCACCGACCCCTCCGACGACGGGACCGGAACGGATTTCCACAAGAATCTGTTGACCTATAACGCCGACGTGCAGGCTTGGCTGGCCAGCGCCAGCCAGCTCCCCGGCAATCTCTACAACAAGTGGAGCGGCAAGTACACGAATCAGGCCTCGCAAACCTATTTCGGCGACCTGTCTATCTCCGATATGGGCCTACGCGTGGATGTTGATTCTTGCAGCCGCCCCACTAACACGTTCCTGCACTTTGTCAACGCTAACATTCAGTTCACGCCCGGCAATACCGGGATCGCCGAACAAATGTCCTGCGGAGCTGGGCAGTCTTTGACCTTCGATCAGACCAATTTCCTGATGCTGAACAAAGATTCCGATAGCTCCGCCGTCACCACGTACTTCGTCTCCAAATACAGCAGCGACGAGAAGTCCGTGGGCTGCAACGATCTGCTTGGGTACACGATCATTACGTTTGAGGGCGGCGATCAACCTCTGTTCGTTTCCATGAGGGTGCTGCCCTTTGAGCCCGACACCAATCGCATGATGGCCGCCATCGTCAACAATATCGCCGGCACCAACCCATCCATCGTCCGCGTCGCGGAAACCTACCTCCACGAGTGCGGGCATCAATGCGGGTTGCTCCATGACACCGACGCGCCCGATTGTGAAAACGATAAGACCTTGCACATTTCCAAGGTCATGAACCCTGGTGGAAGCGTCCGCCGGGCCTATACGCGGTTCCAGTGGTGCATGATCCGTTACAGTTCGTATCTCACGTCGTCGTCCTTGTCTCCCTTCACCCAGGCGCCGGAGCTGCCAGACTCACAGTCTGTCCCTCCTCCGCCGGGGAATTGAAAGAAGAGGTAAGAGACAAGACGCTCCAGGAGAACATGCCATGTATGACATGCCCAATGACGCCAGATGGTGGAACACGATTTCCCGCCGCGTGCGCGAACGCGAAGCCCGCCGCCTAATCCTGCACAATAAAATCCGCAGGGCGGTCTTCCACTCCAACTCCGTCGCCGAATTCCTTGGAGCGCAGATTGCGCCTATCGTTGGCGAATTCTTTAAGATGTTGACCGGGTCTCTGTTTGCTTTCTGGATCATCGCCCTGGCACTCAAGTTCCTGCACGCCAAACCCGTCTACACATTTACAGTCTTCGGCCTCATGTATTCTCTGCAGGCCGCCTACTATAAGTACAGACTGTCCCGCGACCCAGCCTATAAAATACCCAAATGCAAATGCGCCGGACGCAGTAACGATGGCACCGAAACCGTTCTCCGAAGCAACCAAAGCTCCTTCCTCTCTGTCCCCTATTCGGTGTTGGGCACTTTACTCTACTTCACACTGTTGCTTGCAATCCGCTTCCACCAAGCCAACGCGGCCATTCTCCTGGCCTCGTGCGCAATCGTTGTGAGTGCCTATCTCAGTTACGCCATGATCGCCAGGATCGGCAGCCTTTGCGTCAACTGCGTCAACATGAGCGCCCTGAACCTGCTGATTCTTCTTCAGCTCGTACGTTGAGCCACCACGCAGCAGATATTTGTGTTGCTCTCGGTAGCGGAAGAGGACATCGAGCAACAGGTTGGTCATCCTGTCGCTCTGGAGAATGCCGGGTGCCCCAGGTTCGCGCCGTACTTTGGCGCTAACCTGGGCCGAGAAACAGTCTTGCGGCTCCGTCGGACGCTAGCATTTCGCGATCACGCGCGGTCCATTCCGACTCAATCTCAACCATCCCTACTTCGCCCAGGGAGTCATGACGAAAGCTGCTCCATTCCCACTCTGCGGGCTCTTGTACCAGGCCCCTCATCACCGGATTGAGATGGATGTATCCCAGCTTCTTGTCGAACTCTGCCGCGTCGCGAATATTGCGGTCATAGTAGCGTTTCTGCCAGAACGAACCCGTGCGGCGCAAGCGCTTAGTAAAGGACAGCTTGAGAAAATGCATCGCGTCGGCCAGAGTTTCTGGCGCCGGTTCGCTGACCAGCCAATGAACGTGTTCGGGCATGACGACATAACCGTAAATACGCATTTCGAAGCGCAGTCGCATGCGTTCGAGGCATTCGACAAAGAGGTTGTAGATGTCCGGTGATGCGAACCTGGGGTCCCGCTGATAACAACTGAAGGTGAGGAAATGGGATTGGCCGGATTCGTGGAATCGCTTCAGTCGCGGAAAACCATACGCCGGACGACCATCCTGTGTCAGTGACGGCCCAGGTTAGCGCCAAAGTGCGGCGCGAACCTGGGGCACTCGGCCTGCCATATCGTGAGCCGTCTCAAGGGTTGAAGGGTAATTGCGATCCCAGACAGAAACGCCACAGCCTGTGCTACAATATTAACTATCTTGTGCTACACGGCAACGTTGTGCGGGCTGTCGTTAGGGGGAGACTATGAAGCGTAACGCTCAATCCAGCTCTTCGCGAAGACGAAAACATGCGGGCATCGGCGGCGCCGGTCCTGTACGCTCCAGCAAGTTGCGCGATGTGATGGTCATCGCCGAGGAGGAAGGTCTGCTGCGGGGTGAACGGACCCAGGTGGTCCGGGGAAGAATGCCGGAAGCCTTGGTGGCCAGGGCAAAGAAGCGCACGGGAATTGAATCTGACACGGACCTTATCGAGGTCGCGCTCGCCAACATTGCCGTTGCGGACGACTACCCTGACTGGTTGCTTTCTCGCCGCGGCGCAGTGGATCGCGAGACGGATCTTGAGTTCTGATTTCCAAGCCACTCTGAGACGGCTCAAACCGGACAAGCATCGAGCGCAGCTCAAACCGCGAGCTGCATCGGAGCTTGAGTTCTTAGGTACGACGAGCCATCGACCGGTTAAGCTGCTCTACGACACGACGGTCTACATCGACATTCTGCAAGACCGCTTCCCCAAAACGGGCGATTTGATGCTGCGCGCGGCCGAGGCATGGCATTCCCCGGTCACGGAAGCCGAACTGGCGGCGACCTGCGGTCTGCTTGATCCTACCCACGCGCGAACGCGCGAGATCATCGAGTTGGTTGCCGCAGTTATCGAACGACGAGCCGTTTATCGAACGATTGCGCCGGACGCTCAGATCTGGCGAGAAGCCGGAATACTGTCGGGCATCCTCGCGCGGGTCCAGGGATACGGAAAAGATCAACGACGTCGCGTGTTGAATGACGCGCTGTTATTCGCAACCGCCAGAAAGTACGGATGCGCGGTCCTGACCCGCAACGTTGTCGACTTTGACCTTCTTGAACAACTGGATCCATCCGGGCGGGTTCTGTTCTACAAAATAGACGCCTACTGAATGGCGGTTGCCCGGGTTTGGCGTCGTCACAGAAATCAGTGCTCCATCCTCTGACACGGTTTTCGGAACCTAATGGAAGAGCCGAAGTCTTGAGCGCGACACGGCTGTCTTCGGCTTCTTTGAGATCTAGTGTTGCCTGACTCAAGGAAGACTGGGCGTCGACCAATCGCGTGTAGT
>JAYTQD010000020.1:0-2087 GCA_043746935.1 Acidobacteriaceae bacterium
CACAAAGCCGCGGGCAAAAAGAGAAGTCTCGTCTACGCTCTCTCGAACGCTTCCGACATGCAATCGCGTCTGGGCCGCTTTCAGGCCGCCGCCGCGAACTTGGCCGAAGCCCGCCGGGTTGCTTCGGAAATCGAAAAAGACCCTGCGGATCTCTACCAACGCGTTGCAATGGCCGCCGCCGTCAACGCGCTGCGTTCCGGAAATTACAACGCGGCCATCAGCGCCAGCAAGGATGCCCTGCGCCCACTGCTGTCCCAAAGCGGTTCCCGCCAAACCCAGTTGGAAGCAGTCCTGTGCAACGCAATCGCAATGACACCTCAGCGGTCTGCCGCGCCGGCGCACTGCGAAAAAGCTCTAAAGTTGGCTCAATCCGCCGGACGCCAGGCGAAGTTCGACGCACAGCTACTTGCCGCACAAGCGTATCTACAAACCGGCTCCCCCAAGGAGGCGCTGGCAAATTCCGCGCTGGTTGCCGAGGAACTGGCTAAACGAAAGTGTCCGGAAGGAAGTTGGCGTGCCTATGTCATTAGTGCGAACGCCAGTAACAGCCTGGGCCAACTGGAGGAGGCGAAAATGTTTTACCGCGAAGCGTCACGACAGTTGGAGTTTTTCCGCATTAAGATTAGCGGCCAAGATTTCGATCATTGGCTCAAACGAGCCGACGTACGTCTGTTCAAGGACCAGTTGCCGCAGGCGAAAGAGAGGATGAATCAATGACTTTGACAAAAAAACTATTGCTAACGAGTGGAGCCGCCGGTGGACTCGCACTGGCTGCACTCGGCTATGTGCGAATCTTCTCCGGTCACTGGGAGCCAATCACGGTAGACAATCCCAAAGTGGGTGTGAATTTCAGTTTCAAGGGACACAAGATGCGCGTGACTCGCGTGGACGGCCTTGTGACCGAAATGAGCCGCGAAATCACGAGTTTGTTGAGCGTGATCCCCACGACCAGAAATGGTAAAATTCAGGACCCCTTCAAGGTTAGCGACGCTCATCCCATTGTGATCACACTCAACAACGGTAAGGTGCTTACCTTTTCGTGGACAGCCGCCAAACCACCGAATCAACTCACTGTCAACGTGAATAAGCTCTTTGGCGCGTGCCTATTCGATTCGGTGATCAATAATAATTGCGCTGCCGCCGATGAAAATCTGCGGATGCACACCATTGACTACTGGGACGACACTGGGGAGCATCACTATTGCCTCAATGCTTGGGAACTATTAAAACCGGGGAGCGTCGACGGATGTGCGATGCCAGACCCCAAAAAAACAGCACAGGTCTATCTTAAGATGGCGCCCGAATAAGTGAAATGCTCGCGCCAGATGAGCCAATAAATGCAAGAGGTGCCGAAGAAATGATTGTCACAAAAAAGATGCTCCTTGCGAGCGGTGGCCTGGTCGGACTCGCTGTAGTGGGTCTTGGCATCGTTCGAACCTTCTACGGTCACTGGGATCCGATCACGGTGGACAACCCGAGGGTTGGTGTCAATTTCAATTTCTTTGGCCACCGCGTGAAAGTGAACCGCGGTAGCGACTTGCTCGTCACCACGATACAACGCGACATCACGGCCTTGATAGGTGTCATCGCCGTTAGTCGGGACGGCAAGAGTCACCCCGTTGACTTCAAGCCGGGAGCTCCAATCGAAGTGGAACTCTACAATAACCAGACCTCTCTTACCATCAGTACCTTCGATGCGCGGCCCTACAACCAGATACTCGTCAACGTCAACGGACTGTTTGGCAAATGCATGATCAGCTCAATTCTGTTCAACAGTTGTGGGGCGGCGGATAGTAGTCTTCGGATGCACGCGGTCCGTTATGTTGACCAACAGAACAATCAGCGTCACTACTGCCTGAATTCTTGGGAGGACCTGAACGGCGGAACGGTGAAATGTTTGGCTCCGGACCTTCAAACGGAGGCGCACCTCCAACTCAACATGTCGAAGCAATAGTACGCTTCAATCTGCGGGCCGTTCCAAGTGGATGAAGACGCGGCGGAGCGGCAACCTAGAAAAGCTTTGGACCGCGTCTTCAACGGAGCGGGCCGCCACCAACATTCAACCCCCAACTTGACCCCGTTCGCCC
>JAYTQD010000021.1:0-5568 GCA_043746935.1 Acidobacteriaceae bacterium
CACTAAGGACGACAAAACGAAGCTGGCCGTAGATACTGCGGGCGACTTTCCTACCCGACTTGGGCCAGACACACCAGTCCGAACTTTTCAAGACATTCTTGACGTGAACCTGTCGACCATTGAGGTACAGCGGACCCGCGTTGCGCGGGCCGTGGCGGAAGAGACCCGAGTTGGCGGCCTCGACAAGACGCTCTCCGTCGAAATAAAAAGACTGAACGCGATGCTTGTCACCCACAATGAACTCGTCAACGCGCCGCAGGCGAAGGCAGCGACGAAACCGCGTGCGGGCCGTGGGGCAGTTTCGCAGATGCTTACAAGCATCGCTCCAAAGGGGCGCAAGCCCCGCTCGCGCTGAACCCACGCCGACCGCTGAATGGAGACGGGCCGAGAGAGAACGCCATGCGTCAAAAGCGAGCGAGCGGTCAACGGGTGGGAACGGTGCCTTTCGGATTTTCGAGTAGCAGGTGACGGGCTGCATCTCGGGAACAGGGGGCATCTCGGCACGCGTCCGCAACCTGAACGCGGTCCGAGTGCCCTAGCCACGATGATAGCTTAGTGTGAAAACCCAAGATCGGACTACTAAGGCGGGTTATCATTGAGCCTGAGCAATCCTGTCGCCGGAGCGCACGTCCATGACAAAAACCAATGCGATCATCGCAATCCTCCTGTTGTTGGTGGTAGCGGGCCTCGGAGCCGCTCTCTACAAGGTCCGCAGTTCTGCCTTTAAGTCCAAGCTCGAACCTGTTCATGTTGCTGCCGCTGAGATTCGAGGTGGGCTCGTGGTGGGCACTAACTACTCGGACTACGCTCACCGTCTTCAGGGGCTCTCAAGTGCCATCCTGAGGGCCAAGGAATCCGGCGCGTCCAGAGAAGCGATCAAGGAATACTTTGCCGCTCTCGACGCCTACCGGGACGCTTTAGAGTTGTGGGGAAGCAAGCTCGAAAAGCCCTACTACTATGGCCTCCCGTACGGGAGCGGCCAATACAGCCCCCTCCTTGATGCGATGGCCAAGAAGTACGCAGTCTCCGGAAAGGTCTCGGCCGATGGCCGCGAGAATCTGCGAGTTCATGATGCGGTCATTCAAGAAATCTGGAAGCGAGCGAACACCGCCATTGACAACGCTCATAATTCCGAGTGACCCAAGTCTAGTAGAATCAATAAAAATAACATTTCTAAGGAATAGTTTTTGACTGATGGTTCTTTGATCGCATCATGGAGTCATGACAAGGGCTTCGCATACCTCCGGGTAAGCGGTAAAGGACAGGTTGACGCCGATGGATTCGTCCGGCAATTGAACGCGATCAAAGAATATGCCGACGCGCACGACATCAAGATAGTGAAGGTGTTCCGGGAGGAAGGCATCAGCGGCACGAAGGAACTCTCGGACCGCCCGCCCTCACGGCGCTGTATTCCAATGGGACCCGGCTGATCTTGGTGGAGAAGCTCGACCTCGTTGCGCGCGATCTGATGGTTCAGGAAACCATCATAGGCGACTTGCGCAAACACGACTTCGGCCTCATATCGGTCGCTGAGCCCGACCTATTGCAGGACGATCCTACGCGCAAGTTGATGCGACAGATTTTCGGTGCGATCAGCGAATACGAGAAAACCATGATCGTCCTCAAGCTCTGGGGTGCAAGGGCGCGAACCAAAGCGAGAGAGGGGCGCTGCGAAGGTGCAAAGCCATTTGGTCACTTCGCTAGCGAGATTCCCGCTATGGAGCGCATGAAAGCGCTTCGAGCCTCGGGAATGGGGTTTGACCGGATTGCGGCGGCGCTGAACGCAGAGGGAGTGAAGCCTCGTCGTGGGCAGAAATGGTGGGGACTCACAGTCAACAAGATTCTTGCAGCAGCGAAGGCGTCATGACCGTGAAGGATTCGGAAGGGGAGGCACCTCTTTTCCGAACGCCCGGAAGTCCAGTAGAATAATTGCAGTTGTGCGGCCAACTAGCCTGATTAGCGAAATGGCGGAACTCCCCGCTTTCTGGCCTGATCAAGTCGGAAGCGATCAAAAGGTCGGCATCAAGGGAAGCGATGTCCAGCAGGTCATACTCACCGCTCTACATGCAACTGCAAGAACTCATCGCACAGAGCGATGAGGTTTGCAGTCGCGACGTGGGCGGCAAGGCGCAGGCGACCCGAAAATGGATTAAAGACGCGCACGATTGCCTTGCCCTTCTTGAAGACCAACTTCCTACGACATTGGCCGATTTTCGAAGACTTCGGGCAAAGTTGGCGTTCAGAGTAGACGAAGACGATGCACGCCGAGCTAGCGAAAGTGCCTACCGCCCGGAGTGGATCGATGAAATCACTGGCCAGCCCGATGGGGCTGATTTACTGATCGACTTCAGCTTTCCCCAATTGCAGCAGGTGGCGGACATGCTCAAGCTGGCCCTGCGGAAGCTCAAATACGAGGGACATTCCGTATCTGAATCGCCTGATGCTTCGCAGCAGTCACTGCCAAGTGAACTCCGCTCTAAGCTTGAACCGCTGTTGAATCACTATAGCCCAAAGCAACGTGGGCCGAAGGCAGATGTCAGGAGTCACCTTGTGATCTGCAACTTTGCAGATAGCTTTGGTGACCGGTGGCGCGCTCATATCGCCGATATCTGCCGTGAGCTTGACCGAATCGGAATCCAAGCTCCACCCTACAGGGAACACGACAAGCCTGCACCGAGCAACTGGGTTGCAGCCCGCGGGTCAGGTGACCGCCGACTGGTGGAGATCATTCAGAAGGACATCAAATGGTGCCGAGACGCTTTCCCGGATCGATTTGCCGAAACCTTTCCAAACCTTTCCCGAAGCAAACGGCACGGCTTTGCAGGACCTGCACCAAAACACTCTTCCAGCAGGAGTTAGCGAAGAGTACCATCGTTTTCCGTCGATTCGGTGAAGGAATCGTTGACCCCCTCTCTTCCTTGCTTCAGAATCCTTACTGTGGAATCACGAAAAAGCAATCGACGAACGGAAGAAAGCGGAGTTGCGTGCGTTCGATAGTCCGGCCTGGCCCACTTTGATGGCCTGATTTGGCCCACCTGGGGTGTTTCCTATTCTCCCTCAAACTCGGATACGGTTTTGGCCGCCCCGGCGGGAGTGGAGCCTGGCGACGCCCAACGGGCGGCGCCGTTTAGGCGTAACGGACGCCGGGGTGGCTAAAACCGGCGCGGCCTTGCCATCCTCAAGTCTTCCTCCTGTTTTCCATCGTTCTCCTGAACCGGAACGACTCGGTTCCTGTCTCAATAATGTGTGCCCGATCTGTAATCCGGTCCAACAGCGCCTTGCATAACCTCGGGTTGGGAAACACCGTCGTCCATTCGGAAAACGGCAAGTTGGTTGTAACGATGATCGCCGCCCGCTCGGCTCGCTCGGAAATTACCTGGAACAAAAACTCCGCACCTACATCGGCCAAGGGCACATAACCCACCTCATCAATAGCGATCAACTCGTACCTTTGCCAGCGAGCCATCATCCGGCGAACCTGGTTGTTCTGCTTGGCTTCAACCAACTCATTGACCAGTGCTGCGGCTGTGGTGAAACGCACTCGCCGTTTCTGCCGGCATGCCGCCAGGCAAAGCCCCGTCGCCAGATGAGACTTGCCCGTGCCGCATTCGCCGATCAACACCACCGGCTCGCTCCGCTCCACGTAACCACCCTCGGCCAGTTGCCGGATCTTGGCGGCCTGTATCTGTGGAGCTTGCGTGAAGTCAAACTCCTCTAGCGTTTTCATCCGTGGCAGTTGCGCATCGCGAATCCTGTTTTCGATGGCGTGCCGGTCACGCTCTTCGCACTCAATCGCCAGCAAGGTTTCCAGATAACGGATATGGCTGTGGTTTTCCTTCACCGCCTGCTCAGCCAACGAAACAAAGTTGGCTCCTATTGCAGGCATCCGCACCGCCTTGCAATACTGCCGCACGCTGGCGTGCTCCAATCCTTCCGTCTGATTTTTCATTGGATGCCACCCGCCGTTCCACTAAGAAGTAAATCGTACTCATCCATCACCGGCATCGGCCGCTCAAACTGCGCCAACTCTTCAGCTAATGCAATCGCATACCGTTGCCTATCCGCCGGGTCCGGCATCCGCATGATGTGCAATACCGCCGCCGCGTCGGAAACTCCCAACTCAAGGGCCTGCTCCACTGCCACCCTCATCCGGTCCCAACCTCCAACCGATGCTTCGCGCACCAGCGTGATCATCTCTCGCGTGCCCTTGCTCTTTCCGTAACGCTGCTCCAACTGCTTCCAGATCTGATCCAGACAGGCGGGCCAACGCCCTGCCTGTCTCCATTGCTCAAGCGGTGTGGATCCAGCCATTGCCCCAGGCTTGCGCTCCAATACATCCAGATAATGTTCCAGGTTCAGAATCTGGTAGCCTCGCCCATAGCAACGTGGATGCTCGGCAACAGTCTGGTTGTCATGATGGATCGACACCACCAACGGAGATACAGCCGCCGTTACTCGCATGCCGGGCGTCACTGGTGCGGAATACCAGTTGGTTTTTACCTTCACCCGGCTGTGATTATCCACCACCAGCGGATAGAGAATTTCCGCAATCGGAAATCCTTCTTCGGCCAGTGGCGTTAGGAAAGCCCGTTCATATTCGCTTGCCTGTCCAACCGTTTGGCTCTGTCCGCTAATGATTCGTTCCCGGTTCTTTACGCACATCGCCAGCAGTTTCTCGTTCAACTCGGCTAAGTTTGCCGCTTCCGGTACGGGTACAAGGCAGTTGCGCCGGAACCATCCCAGTTCCCCTTCCACTCCTCCCTTTTCGTTTCCTTTCGCCGGATTGCAATACTCACTTTGGTAACGCCAATGCGAACGGAAGGCCACGATGCGTTCGGTCTCTATGCGCTGCCTGCCATGCAGGATTTTCTTCACCACTGAGCTCATGTTGTCGTAGCGGATCACGCGGAAAACGCCATCGAAGTAAGCAAACCCATACTCGTGAGCTTCGAGCAATGCTTGCTGCGTTCCATTGGTATAAGCCCGATGAAAAGCGTCGCCCGAGGCCATGCTGCGCATCGCGAAAAACTGCAACTTACACAACTCGCCGCCTAACTTGACCGACGCCTCGAACCAATCCACTTGGCCTTCCTGCCCCCAGTCGTAGCTCTGCGGCACGAACACTTCCCGCTTGTTGATCCCCATCTCCAGCCGCCGCTTCCCTACATATTGCCGCACAGTTGATTCGGCAACGGGCGACTGCGGATGCTCTTCCCTCAGACGGGTCCAAACACGGTGTGCAGTGTGTCGTTGTTTGCGCGGAGCGGTCCGGTCCGACTCCAACATCTGGTCAATTACTTCCTTTACCGGATCCAGTTTGGGGTGTTCCCGAACCGCTTCTTTTCTCTCTGGCGGGATCGCGCTACTGATGGCTTGCCGCACCATTCGACGGTGCAAGCCGTGCTTGTTAGCTAATCCAAGTATCGTCGCTCCCGCCGCGTACTCGCGCCGGAGCAATTCAAATAGTTCCACTTTGCGTCTCCTGTTCATCCCAGAATTTTGTCATCCAGGGCTACCAGGTGGGCCATTTCAGACCATCAAAGTGGGCCAATTGCAATCATCGAACTC
>JAYTQD010000022.1:0-5563 GCA_043746935.1 Acidobacteriaceae bacterium
CAAAGTCAATGCCACCAACGTCCTCTCGCTGCAAAACGCGCAGGACACCAACAAGCTGCTCGTGGCTCTTCTCGAACAGCAAACGATTCTCTCGAAACAGTTGCGCGACACCTCAACCAACATCACCAACGCCGACATCAGCCGTCGTCAGAACACCGTGGCTTTCGGCCAGCAACTCACCGGCAATATCGGACAGACGTTTAACAACTACAAGTTGCCGTAGAAAGTTTTTCATTTGCGATTTTGCGGGGAAAGGAGCATTCGCATGGGACAGCTCAACACCATCACCGGCTACATTACGCAACTGCTGACCCAGCACGTTGGCCAGTTCGCCTTTCTCGGCCAAGGCATGTTCCTTTCCTTCGCCACCATCCTCATCGTCTGGTTTGGCGCAAAGGCAGCGCTCAGTTCCGCCGACCACGGCGGCGGATTTCAGTTCGGCAACTTCGCCAGTCTCGTCATGATGATCGCTTTCGGCTACGCCATGACACAGTATTACGACACACCTATTCCCGGCTTCGGGCGCAGCTTCTACCACCTCATCATCGACCAGACCGAGTACCTCAGCAACCTGATTGCCGGGGCGCAACTTCAGAACGCTTCCGACGCCATCAGCAAATACCAGAGCCAGATTCAGTCGCCCGGACTCAGCGACCTCGTGGGCAGCATCGCCTACGTCATTGATCTGGTAATCCTCTCGCTGTGGCAGGCCGTGGCGATCATTATCACCGCCTACGGCTTTGTAGCCCAGGCCATCTGCATCCTCGTTGGCCCGGTGTTTATTCCTTTCTTCATCGTTCCCAAGATGGAATGGCTCTTCTGGGGATGGCTCAAGTGCTTCATGCAATACGCCTTCTATCAGGTCATTGCCGCCGCCACCATGTTCGTCATGGGCAACCTTGTGATCTTCGTGCTCACGCAGCCGCCCTTCCTGCCCGTGCCCGATCCGGCGACACTGCTCGGTTTGTTGATCGTTGTTTTTCTGGGCGGCATCTATGCCTTGCTCAAGGTTCCGGCCCTCACTAGCCACATTTTCAGCGGCATGTCCGGGCTGCACTCAGGAGCCATCGTGGAGCATTACCTGCCATGAAAGACCAAGTACGAAACATCGGACTATGAAGGATTGACCCATGAAAGACGCTGAGTTCAACGAAGCCAAGCAGTTGTATCTCGAAAAGTATGGCGATGTCATCATTACCAACAACTACCTCAAGATCGCCGTCTCACTGCTCTGTCTCGTCGCTCTGGGTTTGGTTGTTCTCAACCTCCATACCATCCGTACCTTCCAGAGTTTCCGCCCTCTGGTGATTCGTATTGACGAGCTGGGACGCGCTCAGGCCGTCGATTACAAGAGCCTCGAATATCATCCCGGCGACCGCGAAGCCAAGTACTTTCTCTCCGAGTTCTGCCGCCTCTACTACCGCCGCAATCGCTACACGATCCACGACGACTTCACTAAAGCCCTCTACTTCCTTGACGGCAAAGTAGCCAACGATACGATGGAGCAGTCGAAGAAAGACGACACAATCAACGCTTTCCTCAGCAATCCGTCTTCGCCCGAGGTGGACATTGACATTGAGAAAGTTGCCTTGGAACCCATGCAGAACGCGCCCTACCGGGCATCCGTGGACTTCTATCGCGTCGAATATGCCCCGGCGGATCACGCGGTCCTCAAGAAGACACTCTACACGGCGCACTTCATTTTCTTGTTTAAAGACGATGTTCCCAACGAACTGATACCAACGAATCCGCTGGGCTTGGCAATCACCTACTTCCGAGTGGACCAAGCGTTCACCAATGAGGTGACGCGATGATCTCGAATGCACTACTCGCCTCGACGGGCTTCACGCTGGCTTTGCTCTTCTTACTGTTAGGCCAACTTCGCTTCCTGATCCCGTATCGTTCGTTGCTCATTCACCACTATGGAACCGCGATCCTGCTCTGTGCCGCCGTGCTGTTTGTGAACCTCACGGGCGCGTTGTTCGCCTTCGGACGGCGCTTCTTCCTGAAAGACACGGGCCGTAAGCTGGCGCACTTTGACCGCGAACTCAGCGCCGGACGCACCCCCATGCCACCCCATCTCCACCGCGAGGAATTGAAGTAATGTCTCGCTACGGACGTGACGACAGCCCGGACGAAATTCACGATTCAGGCGCTCGCAGTCCCGCAGAATCCTCAAGCGGTCAGCAAACTTCCGATGCGAGGGGCGAAGGCGGAGGTAATGGAACCACAGACCACCAGACTCTTCCACATGACATTTCAAACCATGAACGAAACGGTTCGCCTCGCAATCCAGAACCGAGAGAACTCGATCCGAGACGGGAGCGTCACTACGATCTTCGGGATTCCGAGGTCCAGACCCTCGCTGACATTGGAGCGTTTCGAGCTATCAAGACCGAAGACTTATTGCAATACCGCTACGGCGGCGACGACCGTCGGGCACGCCGCGACCTCAAACATCTCGTCGAACAGGGGCTTGTTCAACGGCGCACAACCTATCCCGCACGTAACGTCTATGTTGCCCTAACCCGCAGCGGCCATCGCTATATCGAGCACAACCGGCCCGCGAATGCAGCGTCCCGCCAAGTCTACTATCACGGCTTCGTGAAGCGGCGCGAAGCCCGACACGACGCCGGCATCTACCAGCTCTATCAGCGCGAAAACGAACGAATCACACGTGCTGGAGGCAAGGTCAACCGCGTGATTCTCGACTTTGAATTCAAAGCATCCGTCAATCGCGAGCTGGCGAAGGTGTACTCGCTGCCCACCGAAGAACAGTTTTCTCGCCGACAGGAAATCGCTCAGGCGCATGGTTTGACGGTCGTGGGCGGCAAGATTCCGCTGCCCGACCTTCGCCTCGAATACGAAACCCAAAGCCAAGACCAAGGGATGGACCAAGAACTGCAACAAACCAAAGTCGATCTTGAACTCATCAGCGGTGAGTACCATCGCGGTCAGATCGCCGAAAAAGCCCGCGCTGGATTCACCCTATACGCCTCTGCCGCAGACGCTACTCGCCTTCGTCCCGCGATGGCAGATCCCGAGATCATGCAGGAGATTCTCTCGCTATGAGTATTCGCTGCGAATACGTCGCGGCCATCGAGCGCTATGGCTATACCTCTACAGAAGCGCGTTTCCTCTACCTCGTCGCCACCCATTCCGGCTACTTCACGCAGCAGCAATTCTTCCGCTTTGCCGGGGTGCAGCGCGGAGGCATGGGCACCCGCTTGACCCAAAAAGCAATCCAGCACGGCCACATTCGGACAGCACGACTCGCTCGTCATACGTTGATCTACAACCTCTTCTCGCGGCCATTTTACGAGTCGATCGACAAGGACAATCTCCGCAACCGCCGCCGTCTTTCCGACGAACTCATCCGCATCCGGCTCCTGATGCTCGACTATGTTCTCGCCCATACCGACCTCGACTACCTCGAAACCGAGCACGACAAAGTCCGCTATTTCCACGACGACCTCGGTCTTCCTCTTGCTTTGTTGCCTCACAGAATCTACAAAGGCACGCGGTCACAATCGCAAACAGAACGATATTTCGTAGACCGCTTTTCCATCTTCCTCAATCACCAAGAATCAGACTCCGCTCAATCTGTCCCCACGTTTGTGTACTGCGACTCCGCCAACAACAGCCTTGTCGGCTTCCTCTCCTACCTCGAAAACTATCGGCCTTTGTTCCGTCGCTTGCCGGAATTCGATCTGATCTACGCCGCCCCCAACGCCGTCAAGTTTCTTCGGGCGGAAGCATTTTTCACCCGCCTCTTCGCCCCATCTCCTCGTGTCAACCCGCAACATCTCCGTCAGTATTTCTCTGTACGTCAACTATGGGAAAACGGCCAAACCGACAAGTTGACACGCTCGGATCGTGACCTCTTACGCGACGGAGATCAGCGCTATCAGAGCAAAATCTTTGCCGATGCCTACCGGGAGTGGACCTCGAAAGGACTCGCGCCGGACGAGATCAGCGCCCTTGTCAACCCCACTCCAGAACCACAGAAGATGGCCTTCAAGACCCATATCCTGCCCGAGTCCTACGACATTCTGGACCACATTTCCATCAACAAAAACCAGAGCAAAAGTGGAACCGCGCGCGGAAATGCTCATTCCACTCAGGGTTCCGCCTATGGTTCCACTTCGAGTACAACGCAAGCCCTTGAAAACCAAGGAACAACCCCATGAACGTCACCAGCCATGCGAACGCGGGGAAAACCGTTTTAGGGCCGGGAGCGACCCCACTTTGGACGCAAGTACCGCGCCAAAGTCCCTACGGGCTTCGGTGGTCGCTCCCGGCCATTGCGTGTTTTCCCCGCGTTCGCATTGTGGACAAAAGCATGAGCCAACGTTTCAACCCCAACTCAAGGAGAACACCATGCCTCTACTGAAACCGCCTGAACCACCAGTCGCCACCCGCAGAATGTTCGTTCACATCGAGGAACCACTTGCACTGACGATGGAGCGTTACGCCGAGTTCCTCGGCACCAACAATCTCAACCATGTCGTCAGTCAAGCCTTGCAGTTCATCTTCAAACGCGACGCTCAGTTCAAAGCGTGGCTCGCACAGAACCCTGAAGCCACGCGGAAACCAGATCGGTCGAACAACAAAGCGGCAGCAACATCCGCAAATGGTGGCACGCCATGATCCAACGTGTACTCGCCTCCAAAGGCATCGTCGCCTACGTCCTCGCCTGCGCCACCGGAATCGCCCTCTTCTTCCGCTGGCCCTTCCCCGACACCGACCCGGTGCTGCGCTTGATCTCGATCCGCGCTCCAATGATCTACGCCTGCTTCAAGTACACCTACACCCTCTTCCTCTTCACGACCCCTTACATCGGCTACTCGCTCGTTCTCTCGGGCCTTTACATCTTCGCCTTCCGTCCCAACCGCAAGTGCAAACCCATGCCCTTACCTGCCTTCCCCGACCCGAGGAAGCGCGACGAACTCTATCTCGTGCTCGGCGAGGTCCACGATCCGCGCCAGCCCGTGGCCGCCGAGCATCCTTACTGGCTGACCATCCCCGAACGCGGACTCTTCACCGGAATTGCCATTTTCGGAGCCATCGGCTCGGGCAAAACCAGCGGCTGCATGTATCCCTACGCCGAGCAACTCATTGCCTACGGCGCGGACGACCGCGCCAAGCACATCGGCGGCCTCGTACTCGAAGTCAAAGGTGACTTCTGCCACAAAGTACAAGGCATTCTCAAGCGGCACGGACGCGAACACGACTACGTCGAAGTTAACGTCAATGCCAACCTCAACGCCGACTACCGCTACAACCCGCTCTACAACGACCTCGATGCCTACGCGCTCGCCTACAACATCGCGTCCTTGCTCAACAACTTGTTTGGCAAGGGCAAAGAACCGTTCTGGCAGCAGGCTTACACCAACCTCGTCAAGTTCATCATCCAGCTTCACAAAGTTGCCTACGACTACGTGACTTTGTTCGATGTCTACGAATGCGCCATCAACCCCGAGCTACTGGAATCGAGGATTCAGGAAGCCGAGCGCCGCTTCCACGGCTCTCACTATCTCGTGCTCGCCGACGCCAACTTTCG
>JAYTQD010000023.1:0-14400 GCA_043746935.1 Acidobacteriaceae bacterium
ACCCGCTACTTGGTGAACGACTACGCGGTCAAACAGGCGCGGCCTTGGATTTACACAGCGGCGGTCGGAAGCTATGGTGTGACACTGAACGTGATTCCGGGGGTAACAGCCTGTTTGACTTGCATCTTCCCAGAACCTCCAACGGGCACGGTGGAAACCTGTGAGACAGCTGGGATTTTAAATTCAGCAGTGAATCTTGTGGCGTCCATTGAGGCCACGGAGGCGCTGAAGTTTTTGGTGGGAGCGCAGGAGCGGGTGCGGAAGACTTTGCTGTCCTTTGATGTCTGGCACAACGACCGAGCGGAGATTGCCGCTGGTCTACCGCGAGAAGGCTGCCGGACTTGTTCCGGAAGGGACTTCGTTCACTTGGCCGGGGTGGGTCGAGCGCATATTACGCTCTGCGGGCGAAACTCGGTGCAAATTCACGAACGGCACCGGCCGATTCAGTTCGCCGAACTCAGCGCCCAACTGCAACCGCACGGCACAGTGCGATTCAACGACTATGTTTTGAAGTTTTGGCGCGATCCCCATGAAATCACACTTTTTCCCGACGGACGCGCCATCATCAAGGGGACTACGGACACCGCCGTGGCGAGAAGTTTATATGCGCGGTTTGTAGGCAGCTGACCGACGCGATCTCGCGATGGTCAGGAGTTGACCATTTTTTCGAGCGCGGCTTTGTTGCGGATGGTCAAAGTAGCGCCCTTCAACTGTACTAACTGCCGCTTCTTGAAATCCGCGAAGAGACGGCTTACTGTTTCGCGGGTAGTGCCGATCATTTCCGCGATTTCCTCGTGCGTCAGCGTCAGCTTCATCTGAAGGGGATCGCCGTGAACGCTGGCGTTGGTCCATCCCAGCAAGAGCCTGGCAAATTTTTCCGCCGACGAACTGGTAAGACCGAGCGTACGGATTTCTTCGAAAGCCGTGTAGTAATTGCGGCTGAGCTGCTCGGCAACTCGCACGGCTACCTCACCGTGGTCTCGCAGAAAATGGAGAAATGCTTCGCGAGTAATGAAATTGGCTTGGCCGGGTTCGATCATCTCGGCGGTTACTTCATACGGCCGATTGGAAATGGTGGCGTTGAGCCCAAGAACGTCTCCCGGTTCGGAGACTTTGGTGATGATCGTTTTGCCCTCTGACGATGAGGTGGAAAGCTTCGCTTTCCCGGTGCAGAGCACAAATACTCCACGGGGCTGCTGGCCCTCGATAAACAGCATGGCGGACTTCGGATAGATAGCGGTGGATTTGATTTCATTCAACCGCTGGACGGCAGGCACGGGAAGATCGCAAAACAAATGCTCTTCCCGCGTTGGGCAGGTCAGGCAGTTGTCGAGGATGTTCAGCCCGTAGGGAGCACGCATTCTGGCACCACTTTCAGTGCGAATTGTACCACTCACCATATCACCGACGACATTGCCGACCTTGTGATGGAGATCACAAGAAGCCGTGACTGACGGCATGGCCTATCGTGCCTCCGCCAGGAGAATCTAATGGGCACAAGAGTTTTGGAAGCTGTGCAGTATGGAGGATTCCATGAGCACCGCAACCGCAGTCCGAGATCCGAAGGTTCAAGACCCAGTACTCCCCGAAACTGGAGTTCAAGACCCGGTCAAAATTTGGCGTCCGCAGCCCCTACCGCCCGCAGCACCACCCGTCGCCGTGGAGAGGCTGTTTGAGAGCGTTTTGCTGGAATCGAGTGGAGTGCAGCGGCGACGGCGAACGCTGTCGGCTGCATTGTCTTTTGTTTTTCAATGTTTGATGTTGGGAGTCGTGGTCCTAGTGCCGTTGTGGTTCACGGACGCTCTGCCCAAGCAGCAATTGCTGACGTTCTTGGTGGCGCCGCCGCCCCCGCCTCCACCAGCAGCACCGGAATCCGCTACTCGTGCCATGCAGCGCGTGAAGAGTGAAATGATGTTAGGGAGCTTACGCACTCCCAGCAAGATCCCGGAAAGAGTGCAGATCATTCGCGAGGAAGAGGAGCCAGTTCTGGCCCCGGGTGGAGTGGTGGGAGGAATACCAGGCGGAATCCCTGGTGGGCAGTTAGGCGGAGTGATCGGGGGAATTCTGAGTTCAGCTTCAAGCCTAACACCGGCGCCGAAACTCATGGCCGCGGTGCCCAAGCGGATTCGGATTTCACAAGGCGTAACGCGGGGGCAGGTGCTTGACAAGGTAGAAGCGAAGTACCCGCCGCTGGCCCTTATTGCGCGCATACAAGGCGATGTTGTGCTTAAGGCGATCATCTCCAAGGCGGGCAATATCCAGAACCTGGAATTGGTGAGCGGGCACCCTATGCTGGTACCCGCGGCCCTTAAAGCCGTACAGCAGTGGCGCTATCGGCCGTTCTTGCTGAATGGCGAGCCGGTCGAGGTGGAAACAACCGTTACGGTAAAGTTCCACATTGGCTAGGAAGAGCGCTGCGCGAGGATGAGCTTTGCCGTGGTGACAGCCTGACCGACGTGACGCTGAGTGTGGTCGGCTATGTGTACGAGCAGGCCCGCAACGGTGGTAGGTAATTGCTTTTTGCCTACAGCTCTCGCTTGACCGAATGTTGGCGAAGGGCAGTTTCGAATTCGCGCAGCACTCTTGAGAAGCCCAGCGTCGAATTCGGCAAACAATTCCTTCCCAGTGGAGTCCTTATCGAGTTCTGACTTGAGGGCGGCTAGTTGGTTGGCGTTGAGAGAGTCGCCCTCCGCATACGTCAGCAGGCGATCCAAGCTGCGGGCTATGTGCTTGATATGGAACGCGACAGACGGGAGTCCGAACAGGCTCGAATTCAGCTCGGTATCGCTCAAACTGCCACAGAAGCGTTCTATATCTTCCTTTGCTAATTCAAGCGCGTGCAGGACGGCCCTTGGCACCGGGTCAAGGTTCGTCAGCGTACCGCGCAGCCAAGGCTCTGGTAGTTTGGCGCCGGGCATGGTCTCTTGCTCCTCTTCCCTATCGCTCCACCTGGGTCATCTTAACTAACTTACGCGCCCACAAATTTCCGAGTCGCATCCCCGCGCGGATTGTGGCTGCGATTTCAGAAAATGAGCTTGAGCGAGAACTGAATCTGGCGGGAGGAGCCAGCGGTTTTGCTGATGGTGCCAAAGCCGCTGCCGCGGACGATGTTGGAGGGTAGGCCAAAATTTACCAGGTTAAAAACATTGAAGAATTCGGCGCGGAATTCGAGGGTGCCGAGTTCTCCGTTCGCACGGTGGCCGAAGGGTGTGTCCTTGACCAACGCGATATCGAAGTCATGAAAAACAGGGCCACGGAACGTGCTTCGGCCCAGGGTTCCGAAGCGACCGTGGTTGGGTCCGGTGCCGCCGGGGACATTGATGGGAATGGAGAAGAAAGTATTGTTGTCCTTGCCCAGGCCGAAGTAGTCGGCGCGATTCGCTCGGCTGGTGGAAAGGTGCGGCATGCTGATGAGGTCAGGGCGGTCGGTGCCACCAGCGCCAGCTCCAGTTTGTTGCACGCCTGAATAAACGGTGAAGGGCGAGCCGGTAGTGAGTGTCGTGATGTTGAGGAACTGCCAACCCTTGGTTAACGTTCTTGGAAGCGGACGAAGGAAGCTCAGACGATCCAAGGGCAGCAACTGGATCCAACTGAGAGTCACAACGTGGGTGACATCGAAGGTGGAGGGACCCTTTTCAGCGCGAGGATTCCAGGGATCCTGGGGAAGAGTTTGAAGGACGACGCCAGCGGAACTAAGAATACCGCCAAGAACGGAGCTGGTGTCGTCGATCGATTTGGAAAACGTGTAGCTGGCTTGCAGCCCGATACCGGCGCGAGGCGAGTTTTTGGACAAGCTGGCCTGCAGGGAGTGGTACGAAGAATGGGAACTGCTGGTCATGATGTTCTCAAGGCCGTAACCGCCGGTGCGGTTTTTACCGGACGCATCGAAGGTGGTGAAGGGAGCAAAGGCGGGATCGGCGCCAGTATAGCTATTGGGGGAGAAGGCGCTGGGGAGGTGAATTCCGGCGGTGGCGACATAGGCGAGAGAGGCTTTGACGTCGCGGAAGTCGTGGTCGAGGCCCAGGGTGTAGCTGCCGATGTACCCGTTTTGGAAATTGCTGGCTAGCCCGACGATCACGGGTAGCTGGGTTTGATGGCCAGGAGTGAGAGCGGCGACATCTACCTGGTAGCGAGCCAGATCGATTTCAGTATTGGGCCGGACGCTGGCGCTTTTTCCATTCGGAATCACAGGTTGCCCGTGAATGTCATAGACGGCGGGAAGCGTTTCGGAGATGATTGAGTTTTGGAATGGAACTGCGACTCCGGGCTCGGCGGTGAAGAAGGGGTTGTAAACAAAAGGAATGGAGGCGGTGAGGAAATTATCCTGCCACAGGTTGGGAACGATGGTGGTAATGGAGCCACCAGCGTGCAGGACGGTGTGGCTGGAGAACGCGTAATCCAAAGCCAGACGTGGCCCCCAGCCGTTCCAGTCCTGATTGTAGGGAGGCTGTGGGTTCAGGATGTAGTGTTGCGTGGCTTTGTGATTCCAATAAGAAGTCGGCTTGCCATCCGTGCCAAGAAAGATCGGCAGTGAGGTGCGCTTGGTAGCTTCGTGGATACGGCTGTTGACCTCATAGCGAAGGCCGTAGGTGAGGGTAACGCGTGAACTAGCCTTCCAAGTATCCTGAAAATAAAAATTGTAGGCCTCGCGTCGCACTCCAGCTTCGTCGAACTTGGCTCCGGCGGGAGTGATGTCGGAAAGAGCGCTGATGTTGTAGGAATAAGGCGTGGCAGTGAGAAGACCGGTTAAGGAATCGGGCAACGGGTCGCCTGGGTTGATATTGTGCAGTCCGCTGGCAGAGGTGATGGCAACAGGGGAATACGCGGTGCCACCGCCAAAAGAATATGCGCCGTTGGGAGCTGTCCCGAAGATGGTGGAATCCCGATTGAAGCGAATCTCAACACCCCACTTGTAGTTATGGTTGCCGTGGAGTGCGGTCATGTCCTGCTTGAGCTGGTAGAGGTTGGAGTACGAACCAAAGATGGAACCCGCCGGGGCGCCGAAACTTTGAAAGAGGCCGTCACCGAACCCGATGGCGGGTTGAGTGTGATTGGCGGCGGGGAAAAAAGGTGTGCTCCGGATATAGCCAAACGAAGTTTGCGATGTGAAGTGGGGGCTGATGTTCCGCGTATAGGTCACACCAGCGTTGCGCTGGTGGTCGAAGAACTGCACGCCGAAACTGGGATCGATAGCGGTTTGGTCGGGATTCGTCACCGGCCCGGTTACCTGATTGAGACTGAATCGCGTAAGGAGCTGGGCCTTATCCGAAATGTGATGGTCGATGCGAATCGAGAACTGATCTGTGCGCGTTGAAACCTTGGAAGAAGCGGAATAGGTTCGCGCACCGAAAGGACCGGCGGGATCATTCGGAAGCGGGTAATGATCCAGCACTGGCTGGATGGCGGGACTGACTGGAACGGTAAGTGTATCTCCAGGGAAGGTAGAGGTATCGATGCCCAGGCGTTCGTCGGCGGTGGGCACGGGAAACACTTGGGTGGTTCCGAGAATCTGGCGAAAGCCTTGGTATTCGCCGAAGAAAAAAGTACGGTCGTTACCTTTGTACAGGCCTGGAATCACCACGGGGCCGCCGATGGTGACGCCAAATTCGTTACGGGTAAAGGCCGGGATACGGCGATGATCCAGTCCGACATGGTCGAAGTAGTTGCGGGCATCGAAAGCAGCGTTGCGGACAAACTCAAACACGCTGCCGTGAAGGTTGCTGGTACCGGAGCGAGTTACAACGTTGGTGTAGCTTGCGCCGCCGTGACCGATTTCCGCAGGAAGAACACCGGCGTTGGATTGCACTTCCTGAATCGCGTCGACGTTGAAGTTGGAGAAAGTTGCGCCGCCCATTTCAGGGTCGGTGGTGTCAGCCCCGTCGAGAGCGAAGACGGTGGCAGTACCTCGCTGACCGTTCACGGCAAACTGCTGTGTAAAATTAGCTGCGCCGTTTGCATCCGTCATGGTACCGGCGGCCAGGAGAAGGAGTTTGCTGAAATCGCGGGAGTTGAGCGGCAGGCCGGAGACTTCCCCGCTGGAAAGATGCTCGCCACCACTAGCCTGAGCTGAAGCGCCGGTCTCTTCGCTGCTAATAACAAGACCTTTTCCCGGAGAGGACAACTTCAACTCGGACGTGAGCGTGGCACCGTCCCTGACTTCGATCCAAGCGCTGGACTTGTAACTCAGTCCGCCTGCGCTGACAACGAGCTCATACTTCCCGGCTGCAATCTCTGGAAAAACGAAGAAACCGCTCGTCGAGGTCCCAGCCGAATAGCCAGTCCCGGGCGGTAAGGAGTGGAGTTCGATGACAGCCGAGGCAACAGGGATCATCGAGGAGTCATGCAGGACTCCATTCCAGGAGGCACGCCCAGCCGCGCCGAATACCGGAATCGCCAGCAGAACTACCGACAAAGTCCCGCGAATCAGTCTATGTAAGAAAAAAGGCATACCAAACGTTGCGCCTACCGAGCACTGAAGAAAACCCGCTGAATGCAAAGTCATCTTAGGGGGATGAGTTCCGGCAAGTCAATGTTGGCGAACGATGTGACTGGATTTCGGCGTTGGGCTCAACCCATCTCAGCCTTCTCGTTTGGGGCATATATAATTGCGCCTGCGCATGTCCCTCACCTCTGGCACGAAACTTGGCCCTTATGAGATCCAATCGCCGCTGGGCGCGGGCGGTATGGGCGAAGTGTATCTGGCGAAAGACACTCGCCTGGACCGTACCGTTGCGATCAAGATCCTGCCCAGTCATCTCTCTGACAATCCCGAGGCCAAGCAGCGTTTCGAGCGCGAAGCCAAAACCATATCCAGTCTGAATCATCCGCACATTTGCACTTTGCATGATGTCGGCACGCAGGATGGCACTGCGTATCTGGTGATGGAGTACGTGCAGGGCGAAAGTCTGGAGGCGCGACTGAAGAAAGGTCCGCTGCCGCTGAAGCAGACATTGGAGTGCGGCGTACAAATCTGTGATGCGCTGGAGAAGGCGCATCGAGCAGGGATTGTGCATCGCGACCTCAAGCCTGGGAACATCATGCTGACAGCATCGGGCGCGAAGCTGCTGGATTTCGGACTCGCGAAACCGACTGGAGCCGTATTCGGAGCTACGGAGCAAGGGGGCCTGACTCCGTCCACTCCCACCATGAACCTTTCCGCCATGAGCGGGGCGGCTGGGGCGCTGACGCAGCAAGGGAGCATCGTAGGCACGTTCCAATACATGGCTCCCGAATTGCTGCACGGGAAAGTGGCCGACGCCCGCAGCGATATTTTCAGCTTTGGCTGCGTCCTGTATGAAATGTTGACGGGGCGGCACGCGTTTGAGGGCAAGAGCCAGATTTCGGTGATGTCTTCAATTCTGGAACATGAACCGGAAGCGATCACCAAAATTCAGCCTATGGCCCCGGCGGCGCTGGATCACGTGGTCGCCGAGTGTCTGGCGAAGGATCCGGGAGCGCGCTGGCAGAATGCGGCTGACGTGGGACGGGAGTTGCGCTGGGTAGCGAGTGGAGGGTCTGGGGTGAGCGCAGCGCCGGGGGTTCGAGTTCGCGGGCGGCTGCGAGAACGTCTGTTGTGGGGCGCACTGGCGGCGGTGTTACTGGGAGCGCTGGCCTGGACAAACTTCCGCACCAGCGAACCCACTCGCGTGCTGCGCTCCTATCTCCCTCCGCCCACGGATGCGGGCTTCGATTTCACTGGCGATTTTTCGGGCCCACCGGTAATCGGGCCCGACGGTGCGGCGCTGGCATTCTGTGCGCGCGCGAAAATAGGGACCGATTTCATCTGGGTACAGTCCCTCAGTGACCTGACGGCTAGAAGACTCGAGGGCACCGAGAGCGCTTCCTTTCCCTTTTGGTCCGCGGACGGGAAATCGCTGGGCTTCTTTGCCCAAGGGCATTTGAAAAAAGTGTCGGCGGCAGGTGGACCTGTAACCATTCTGGCGGATGCGCCCAATGCCCGTGGTGGTTCCTGGAATCAAGATAACGTCATTGTTTATGAGCCTGACTACCGGGAGTCGTTGTGGCGCGTCAGCGCTTTGGGCGGAACTGCGGCGCGACTAACGAAGCTGGAAACCGGCAAGCACACCACGCAACGCTGGCCCAGGTTTCTGCCCGACGGGAAGCATTTCCTGTTCTTTGCCACGAACCACTCCGGCGGTAGCGAGCAGGGCATCTACCTGGGCTCGTTGGAGGATGGTTCCTATAAGCGTGTGCTTGATGCGGACTCCAACGCTCAGTATGCTTCCGGCTATCTGCTCTATCATCTCCAGTCGCAGTTGCTGGCGCAGAAGTTCGATCCCGCCACAGGTGCGCTATCCGGGGAGCCGACGACGGTCGCCAGCTTTGTCGAGTACGACACGGCCACGTGGCACAGCACATTTGCCGCCAGCCAGAATGGCTTGCTGGTCTACGAGCCCAGCTCGAAAACCCAGGGAAACGATCTGGTTTGGTTGGACCGAACCGGCAAGCTTTTGGGGAAGGTGGCGGAGCGAAACTTTTACAAGGGCAGCGGGCGGCTGTCTCCGGATGGCAAGCGTCTAGCCATCGGGATGGGCGACCCGCAAGCCGACATCTGGGTATTCGATCTAGCGCGCGGATCACGAACCCGGCTCACATTCGGTGGCGCCAATCATCAAGCGCCCTCCTGGTCGGCGGATGGCCAGCGGGTGGCTTACGGGACACTCAGCGGCACAACGCTGGTGACGGGAACTTCGCTGCGCGTCCGGCTTGCCGCCGGTGGAGGGCAAGAGGAAGTCTTAATGGGACAAAGCGATACCCCTGCTCAGCCCTTAACCTTGCTTTCCCCCGAGTTCTCGCCGGACGGCCACTACCTGGTACATATGGAGCAGACTGGACCGAGTGGGGCCAGTATTTGGGCTCTTCCCCTCACAGGAGAGAAAAAGCCGTTTGTCATCGTGCAGTCGTCGTCCGTCCAAGCCAGAATCTCGCGTTTCCGCCTCTCTCCGGATGGCCACTGGTTGGCCTACACTTCGACCGAGTCGGGCCGGGATGAAGTGTATGTCACACACTTCCCCAGTGGCTCGGGCAAGTGGCAGGTTTCGCAAACGGGTGGCTCTTTCCCGCTCTGGCGGGGAGATAGCAAGGAGATTTATTTTGGCGGGCTCGACGCAACCATCCAAGCTGCCAGTGTGAGTACGCACAACGAAGACTTTATTTTGGGTCCAGCGCACGCGCTGTTCCAGGTGAGCTATACCGCTCCCTTGCAATACCCCTACGAAGTCACTCCGGACGGACAACGATTTATTCAAGCCACGTTCCCGGAGAGCGAATCTACGCCGTTAGTTTTGGTAACCAGCTGGACTGCGGACCTAAAGAAGTAATCTCCACATTTGCAGGCGCTGTGCGATCTTCCCGCTACATCGCCGCTACTCTTATCGACTTGACTTGGCGTTGATGGCAAACTCCAGAAGTGCAGCCCCGGCATCTTGCATTACTCCGTGCGGCCGGAGCTTGAAGAGTTTCAAAAAACTCGCTGCTTTTGGTGGTAGTAAACGTTTGCTATATGTTAGTATCGCTGTATCTCGGATACAAAATGCGCCTCCTCTCCTCTACTTTTTGCGTCGCACTCGCACTAACGTTCACTGCTGAACTCTCCATCGCACAAACCCACCCCACTGAAGCCCCCCGTGTTCTCAAAGTTGAGGGCGAGGCGCAGTTTGTACACGACCCTTCGATCATCCAAGAGGGCGAAGTTTGGTATCTGTTCAGCACCGTCAATGGACCCGATCACGCGGGCGAGCTTCCCATTCACTGTTCCAAAGACTTGCTCCATTGGAAGCGCTGCGGATTTGTCCTTCCCGGCATTCCAGAGTGGATCCAGAAGGAGAGTCCGGGAACATCAGAGTTGTGGGCGCCCGACATCTCTTATTTCGACGGGGAATATCACCTCTACTTCGCGTTTTCTTTGTTCGGCAAGAACACGTCGGGAATAGCGCTGCTGACCAACAAGACCTTGGATCCGGCGAGTCCCAACTTCCATTGGGTGGACCACGGGCTCGTTTTGCGCTCCCGTGCGGAAGACGATTTTAATGCCATCGATCCCAACCTGATTTTGGATGACGCTGGACACGCGTGGCTGAGCTTCGGCAGTTTTTGGACTGGTATCAAGATGCGGCGCATTGATCGAAAAACGGGACTGCTCTCGCCAGAAGATACGACAGTCTATTCTCTGGCTCGCCGCAAACGTCCTGAGAGTCCGTCGCCTCCTCCTCCGGGTTTACCTGGAGACTGGCAAGCAGTTGAAGCGCCTTTTATCGTTCATCATGACGCGTACTACTACTTGTTTGTTTCCTTCGATCTATGCTGCCGGGGCGTGAAGAGCAACTACAAGACAATGGTGGGACGCTCGCAAAACGTGACTGGACCCTACGTGGACGCGGATGGAAAACCTATGCTGGAAGGTGGAGCGACTCTACTCCTGGCTGGGAATGCACGTTGGTCCGGCCCGGGAGGAGAATCGATTCTCCAGCAAAAAGACGGGGACATCATCGTATTTCACGCTTACGACGGCAAAACAGGCGTGGCCTCGCTACAGATTTCTTCGCTGACCTGGACGGGTGGCTGGCCGCATGTGGCGCTCGAGGATGTTCCGGCAACGAAAAGCAAGTAGTTGCCTCCTCGGTGCTCTGAGCTGCCGCTTTACTTAGGATTGTCTTTGCTTTGGCTATCTTTGCTCTGATTGGCGTCGCTGGCTGGCACTGCGTCCTTCGAATTCAAGATCTTGAGCACAACTCTGTGCTGCTCCACTTCTTCATGTTCCAGCTTGCTGGCCGTCTCCAGCTCCCTCTCGGAATCATCTTTACGCTCAATCCGTGCATACGCGAGTCCTAAGTAGTAGTGGGCCTGCCGCAGCGAAGCATCCGAAGCGATGGCACGTTCCAGCATGGATATTGCGTTGGGATAGTCTTTTTTGTCGAATGAGACTCTTCCCAATCCAAATTGCGCCCCAGCATGTTTGGCATCACGTTGCAGCACCCGGTTGAACTCCTGAGCCGAGCTCTCCAGGTGTTTCTCCTCCAAATCCATCAACCCCAGTTGGAAATATGCTTCCGTCTGTGCAGGCTGGAGTTCTGTGGATTTTTCGAAATGTCGACGCGCGTCCGCAAGCTGCTGTAAAGACTGCAAGACTAGCCCCAGAGCATAGTGACCACTGGCATCATTAGGGCGAAGCAACGCGAACTGTTCGAAAGACGCTTTCGCTTCGGGAAGCTTGGACAATGAAATTTGTGCGCGCCCCAAAGCGTAAAGTGTATTGGGGTCGTCTTTTCGCGCAGCCAACGACTCTTCAAAGGCCTCAATGGCGTCGGGGAAAAGCGACATTTGCAGCGCGGTCATTCCGAAATCAAACAAGACTGCCGGGTCGTGGGAGCTAGCTTTGCGGGCTTGGAGGAGCAAGGCCAATCCTTTTTCGAAATTACCTGCCCCGACCGCGGTTCGCGCTTGTGCCCGGAACACGTTGACAAGCGCGGCAAGCGCATCAGATCGCGTGGGATCTAGGCGGAGAGCCTCCTGAAACTGTGCCGTGGCGTCCTCCTCCCGCTTCGTCTCCGCGTAGAGGTGGCCTAGATTTACATGAGCTCCAACAAATTCGGGTTTCTGTGCAATCACCTGCTTGAAAAGCGCTTCCGCATCCCTCTCCTGATGTTGCTGAGCACGAATTACGCCCAAGAAATTCAACGCATGGTACTCGTCAGGATCGCTGGCGAGCACCTTCTGCAGCTCGGTGTCGGCTTTTTCCAAGTCTCCCGTCAGGATGGATTGAGCTGCGTCTTTGAGCAGAATCAGATTGGCTGCTGCATCTTGCGCCACGGTTGCCATGGGGCAAACCACCGCCAGAATCACACAAATACAGACGCGAAGGTTGTACGCGAAACCTCTCATTTCACAAAAACTCTCGCGTTTAGAATTTGTGACACTACCTACGCTCCGTCCCAGACATTCCCATGCCTCCGGTCTTGGATCTCTCCAGTCGTATCAACTCTTCTGTAGTGTTGAAGTGCTGGGTTGCCAGATCCGACTTCCCCAGACGATGGTAAATTCGCCCCAGGAAATAGTGTGCCGCAGCATCTTTTGGATCGAGTTGAACAGCCCGCTCGGTTTCGCGTTGGGCATCTTCCAGCCGATGCACCACGAAATAGGCCTTGCCCAGCTCGCGACAAACCTGCTCGGATTGCGGAGCAATCTGCGCTGCTTCTTCCATTAGCGAAACGGATTCCACAGCTTTATTGAGCTTGGTCAGCAGAAGACCCAAATCCATATAGGGTTGCTCCGAGCGAACCAAAGACGCCCGATCCAATCGGATCGCTCGGCGATACGCCAAGATGGCATCATCCACCTGATCTTTGCCTTCGAGACTCAGCCCTAAATTGTCTTCAGCTTTCACATTGTCCGGCTCACGCTTCAGCACTTCTCGAAATGCGGCCACCGCCTGGTCAAACTGGTTTTGCTGATAACGAACACGCCCGAGATGATAGAGCGCCTCTGTATTCGCAGGATCAAGGCGAAGCGCCTCTTCCAAATGACGTGCGGCGCTGGTGTAGTCGTTGAGCAGCACGTAGTCCAAGGCGATAACTTTCAAGTCATCCGCTGACGGAGGCTTGATCTGGGCCGCGTCGGTGAACAGTTGCAGCGATTCCTTGGGCTGGTTTTCACGAAAGCGGATGTAGGCCAACAGGTACAGCGCGTCGTCTCGTTTCGGATGCAGCGCCACAAAACCATGCAGCGCATCATCCGCCGCGTGGAATTCGCCCAGATTCACCAAGGCCTTCGCCTGATACAGGAGGGCATCCGTTTTACCAGGCTGTATTTTCTCAGCAGCAGCGAAGGCGGCAGCTGCTTCCTTCCAGCGTCGCGCACGAAACAGCTCCATAGCAGAATTCGGATTGGTCTGAGCGAAAGCGCTCGTCGAAAATCCAATCCAAATTGCCAGGACGATCATCGCGCGAGTAGAACTCACCGTCATAAGATTCTATTTCTTGGGCGCAACTGTTTCCGTGACATTGAAAATCTGATCCGCTTTTATGTTTTCAATGGTCTGTACAACCCCGCTCGGCCAGCGCACGTGAATCGACTTCACAACCACGGACGCGCCTAACCCAAAATGAACGCGTGGATCACTCGACGACTGGTAACTTCCGGCGCTGCTCACGGTCGCATATTGTTTGCCAAGATCGGTCGCAATCTCAACCTGGGCGCCGATTCCGTCGCGATTGCTCTTGACGCCAATCAGTTTCAGAGTAATCCAATGACCCACTGCGGGAGTTTCATTCATCAAAACCCATGCCGGACCATCGTTGGAGGTGACGACGACATCCACTCGACCGTCATTATCAAGATCCCCGGTGGCCAGCCCACGGGCCGCCCATTTTTCGGTGAAAATTTCGCCGGATCCCTTTGACACATCCACAAACCGCTTGCCCTTATCATTCCACGCTAGTAGCGGCGGCTCCAAATAATGCAGATGGGGCTCGTTCACTTCGATGGTATCCATGACATGCGATTGAGCGACGAACAGATCCTTCCACCCGTCGTTATCGTAATCCAGGAAACGCACGCCCCAGCCGGAGTGCAGCAAAGTCATGCTGCCCAATTCGCTAACATTGGTGGCATAGTCAAACGTTCCATCTCCGAAATTCGTGTAAGCGGCGTAGCGCTGGTTCGCCAGGTCGGTGATGACCACATCCGGCCACCCGTCATTGTTGTAATCTTCAAACTCAACGCCCATGCCAGCGAACGTGGCGCCGCTGCCGTCCACGGCAACTCCCGACGCCATCCCCACTTCCTCAAACGTTCCGTTCCCCTTGTTGTGAAACAGGGACTCCGGAACGGAATCGTTGGAGATCAAGATATCCGTCCAGCCATCGTGATCGTAGTCAGCAATGGCAACCCCCAATCCTTTGATGGGTTTGTCGATTCCAGCTTTATGCGAGACTTCCGCAAACTTGCCGTGACCATCGTTGTGATAGAGCAAGACGGAAGCTGGCTTGAACAGATCGGGATGGCAATAGGAGCGAAATCCCTCGCGCCGCTCCCCGCAGTAAATGTCGTCAAACCCCCATTCCAAATAACGAACCACGAGAAGATCCAACAATCCATCATTATCGTAATCCACCCATGCAGCACTGGTTGCCCAGCCTGAACCACCGACTCCAGCCGTATCGGTCACATCCGTTAAAGTTCCATCGCCATTGTTGTGATAGAGAGTGCTACGGCCATAGCCGGCCACAAACAGATCTTCCAACCCATCGTTATCGTAGTCACCCGCGGCCACTCCACTGGAATAACCAGCGCCGGAGACGCCTGCTTTTTCCGTTACATCCTCGAACGTGCCGTCCGTCTTCTGGTGGTAAAGGCGATTCCAATACTTCGGCCCATCTTTTT